>DATEIG010000287.1:0-3704 GCA_035279185.1 Mycobacterium sp. | reverse complement strand
CGGGCTGGGATCCCCTCGACATCGACGGTGGTGACATCGCGCCGATGGAGGCGGTGATGCTCGACGGCGGCCGCACGCAGCCGGTCAGCGTCGAGTCGCGCCGCTCCACCACACCGGCGCTCGACGCGGGCCGGGCGCTGGCGGTTGCGCTGCGCGCCGACCCGGCCACCGTCACCGTGATGTCCAGCGCTTTCGAGGGCGACGAGATCGCGTCGGTGCAGTCGCCGCCTCTCATCGAGCGGTTGCGGGAGATGATGAACAACTCCGACAACGTGATGGCGGAGTCGATCGGCAGGGAAGTGGCTGCCGCACAGGGTAAGTCGCAGAGCTTTGACGGGTCTGCACGTGCGGTCCTGAGCGAACTGAATACCGCCGGGATCCACACCGACGGCTCGGTTCTCGTGGACTGCAGCGGGCTGTCGGTCGACGACAGGCTGACCGCCGAGACGCTCGACGAGACGGTGAGCGCCGCGGCGGGGCCGGGCAGTGCGGCGCTGCGCCCGCTTGTCGACCTGCTGCCGATCGCAGGCGGCAGCGGCACCCTGTCGAACCGGTTTCTCGACACCGATGCCGGTCGGGCGTCGGTGGGCTGGCTGCGTGCCAAGACCGGATCGCTGACGGGTACCAATTCACTGGTGGGCATCGTCACCGACTCGAGCGGCCGGGTGCTGACGTTCGCGCTGCTGTCCAACCAGGCCGGCCCCACCGGCCGAACCGCCATCGACGCGTTCGCCGCGACACTGCGCTCATGCGGGTGCGGGCCATGAGCCCGCCGGGGAAGGTGACCGTCGGCCGCACCGTGGACTGGGGCTTCGCGGCGGCGTTCGGCGCGAAACTCGCGCGGCCCGCTCCCGCGGCCACCGAGTACACGCGGCGGCAGGCCATCGATCAGCTGGCCTCTTCGGCGCTGCGGGCCGAGATGCCCGTCCGCGAGGTCACCGGCCTCAACGAGGGCGGCGAGGTGTCCGAGGCCCGCATCATCGATCGCCCCGAATGGATCCGCGCCGCATCGAATTCCATGCGGGCGATGACGGGCGGCAAGGAGACCGACAAACCGCACTTCATCACCGGTCGCGTGACGGGCGCTCAGACGGGCGCCGTACTCGCGTTCATCTCCTCCGGCATTCTCGGCCAGTACGACCCGTTCGCCGACAACGGCGGCGAGCTGCTCCTGGTGTATCCCAACGTGATCGCGGTGGAGCGTCAGCTGCGGGTGACGCCGGCCGATTTCCGGCTCTGGGTGTGCCTGCACGAGGTGACGCATCGAGTGCAGTTCCGCGCCAACCCGTGGCTGGCCGACCACATGTCGCGTGCGCTGGCGGTGCTCACGGAGGAGACCGGCGACGACATCAGCGAGATGATCGGCAGGCTGGCCGGGTTCGTCCGTGACCGCCGCGAAGGCGTTGCCGCCGAACCTAATTCAACCGGCGTGCTCGGCGTGCTTCGCGCCGTGCAATCCGAGCCGCAGCAGCGCGCGCTCGACCAACTGCTGGTTCTCGGCACGCTGTTGGAGGGCCACGCCGACCATGTGATGGATGCCGTCGGGCCGGCCGTGGTGCCGTCCGTCGCCACCATCAGGCGGCGGTTCGAGGAGCGTCGTACGCGCAAACAGCCTCCGCTGCAACGGGTTCTGCGCGCCCTGCTTGGCATCGACGCGAAGATGAGCCAGTACACCCGCGGCAAGGCGTTCGTCGACCACGTCGTCGATCGCGTCGGGATGGCGCGGTTCAACACCATCTGGACCGGGCCGGAGACGCTGCCGCTGCCCGACGAGATCGAGGAACCGCAGCGATGGATCGACAGGGTGCCCTGAGCGCGCTGCGCACCGCGGTGGCGGCGTTCGAAGCGCGGTACGCCCCCGCCGACGATCGATGGTGTGTCGCGCTGTCGGGTGGCCCGGACTCGTTGGCGTTGACGGCTGTTGCCGCCCGGTTGAAACCGACCATTGCCCTGATCGTCGACCACCGACTGCAGAAGGGCTCGTCCGACGTCGCGGCGAACGCGAAGGAGCAGGCGAGTGCACTGGGATGCGTTGAGGCGCAGATCATCTGCGTCGACGTAGGGGCGGCTGGGGGGCCGGAAGCCGCCGCGCGCACGGCCCGCTACCGTGCGCTGGACACCGCACGCCGGGGCGCTCCGGTGCTGCTCGGCCACACCCTCGACGACCAGGCCGAGACGGTGCTGCTCGGCCTCGGCCGCGGATCGGGTGCGCGCTCGATCGCGGGGATGCGGCCGTCCGACCCGCCGTGGTGTCGACCGCTGCTGGATGTTCGGCGTGCGGTCACCCATCGGGCGTGCGACGAACTGGGCATCACGCCGTGGCACGACCCGCACAACGCCGATCGCCGCTACACCCGCACGCGCCTTCGCGCCGAGGTGCTGCCGCTGCTCGAAGACGTGCTCGGCGGCGGCGTCGCCGAAGCCCTCGCACGCACCGCGACCGCCCTGCGTGAGGACAACGACACGCTCGACGGTCTCGCCGACACCGCGCTGGCCGCGGCGAGTGCAGGCGGTGACCTCGACACGGGCCGGCTGACGGCGCTGCCGGAGGCCGTCCGACGCAGGGTGATCCGAGGCTGGCTGCTGGCAGGCGGCGCAGCCGAACTGACCGACAAACAGATCCGCGGCGTCGACGCCCTCGTTACCCGGTGGCGCGGCCAGGGCGGGGTGGCCGTCAGTTCGCCGCTGAGACGCGAACGGCTGTTCGCGGGGCGTCGCGGCGGCATGCTGACCATGTACTCCGAACCGGTCCGGACACAGTAAGGGCGAACTCACGTTGGTCGATGACATGCACACGTGGCACGCTGTGGACGTGCCATCAGAGGAGCTGTATCCGGGCGACATCAAGTCGGTGTTGCTCTCCGAGGATCAGATCCAGGCCAAGGTCGCCGAACTGGGCGCCGCGCTGGGCGCCGAGTACCGCGAGACCATTGCCGAGACCAACCAGGATCTGCTGCTGATCACGGTCCTCAAGGGCGCCGTCTTCTTCGTCACGGACCTGGCCCGCGCGATCCCGTTGCCGACCCAACTCGAATTCATGGCGGTCAGCTCCTACGGCTCCTCGACGTCGTCGTCGGGCGTCGTGCGCATCCTCAAGGACCTCGACCGCGACATCCACGACCGCGACGTGCTGATCGTCGAGGACATCGTCGACTCGGGGCTGACGCTGTCGTGGCTGCTGCGCAACCTCGCCACCCGCCGCCCGCGGTCGCTGAAGGTGTGCACGCTGCTGCGCAAGCCCGATGCCGTCCGCGACGACGTCGACATCACCTACGTCGGCTTCGACATCCCCAACGAGTTCGTCGTCGGCTATGGCCTCGACTACGCCGAGCGCTACCGCGACCTGCCCTACATCGGGACTCTCGACCCGAAGGTGTACGAGGAGTACTGACCGCCTCCTTCTCTCGCCCAAACCGACACTTGGGCGGAGAAGTGCGAGAAGAACGCGCCATTTCGTCGATCTCGACGGGAGGATGAGGACATGAGCACAACCGCGCTGCGCATCTGCCCACTGTGCGAGGCCACCTGCGGCCTGACGCTGACGATCTCCGACGGTCGTGTGACCGGAGCGCGTGGCGACCGCGACGACGTGTTCAGCGCGGGCTTCATCTGCCCGAAGGGCGCGAGCTTCGCCGAACTCGACAACGACCCCGATCGGCTGGAGCGCCCCCTGGTGCGGCGCGACGGCGCGCTGACCGAAGCCA
>DATEIG010000286.1:0-7297 GCA_035279185.1 Mycobacterium sp. | reverse complement strand
GAAACGGCGCGGCGGTACCGGAGGAGATCGACGCCGCGAGGTCGGTGGCGGCCGCGACGGCGGCGGCGTCCTCGTCCTCATCGGGCCTCGTGCCGTACCCGTCCTCGAAGTCGATGCGCAGGTCCTCGATCGCTTCGGTGTTCAACTTGCGGCGTACGCGGTCGGCGACGTCGGCGACGGTCTCGGGCCGGAGATCGAGTGCATCGGCGAGCACGTCGGCGAATGCGCCGTCCGCGTCGACCGCCTCTGACGCCTGCCGCGCCCAGTTGCTCACCGTCGTCGAGTCGTACCGGTCGGCGGGGACGTACACGGTGTGGACGGGCTGACGCCGTCCGCGGTCGCCCCGGTACTGCGAAGCGAGGGCGGCGTCGGCGTCGGCCAGCCGAGCGTCGAGCTCATCGGCAAGCGCCTCGCCGTCATGGCTCATCGAATCCACCTCGCTGTGCTCGATGTTTTCGTATCGTGGAGATAATATCTCCGATAGCGGAAAACAGAACCCCCCGCGAAGGACGACGTCATGGCCGACGCGACGCGCGAACCCAAGGCCCGCTCCGGGTCCGTTCAATCGATCGAGCGCGCGTTCTCGCTCCTCGAACTGATGGCCGACGCGGGCGGCACCCTTCCACTGTCGCAGCTCGCCAACCAGTCGGGCCTGCCCCTGCCCACCATTCACCGGCTGCTGCGGACGCTGGTCGACCTCGGCTACATCCGCCAGGAGTCGTCGCGCCAGTACGTGCTCGGACCGCGGTTGATCCGGCTCGGTGATGCCTCGTCGCGGATGCTCAGCGTGTGGGCGCGACCGCATCTGGGCCGTCTCGTCGACGAACTCGGCGAGTCGGCGAACCTCGCGATGCTCGACGGGGACGAGATCGTCTATGTGGCACAGGCACAGTCGCGACACTCGATGCGCATGTTCACCGAAGTGGGCCGTCGGGTGGAACCGCACTGCACGGCGGTCGGCAAGGCGATCATGGCCACGATGCCCACCGACGAGGTGCGCGAAATACTGAAACGGTGCGGCATGCCCCGGCATACCGATTCCACCATCACCGATGCGGACGAGTTCGTCGCCGCGCTGGCGTTCAGCGCCGAACACGGGTACGCGATCGACGAGGGTGAGCAGGAGACCGGTGTGCGCTGCGTCGCGGTCGCGATTCCCGAGACGGCGTCCCGGCTCGCACTCTCGGTGTCCGGACCCGCGGGCCGGGTCACCGACGAGCTCATCAAGCGGGCGGTGCCGTTGCTGACCAATGCCGGAAAGGCACTGTCCGCCGAGCTGAGCTGAGCCGCTTTTCGGGCAGCGCGCAGCGGGGTACCCGCATCGTTTCGCGACCCATGCAACAAAAGGACCCCTGTGAACCGAACGAGCCAGCGGGATCTCGGCGACTCGGACCGTCCCATCGAGGACGAACTCGAAGACGCCTTCGCCCGGATGATCGGCGAGGGCACTCAGCGCCTTCACCGAACCTGGCGCGAGGTGCTGGTGACGGGGTTCTTCGGTGGCACGGAGGTCGCGATGGGCGTGCTCGCCTATCTGTCGGTGCTGCACGCCACGCATGACCCCTTGCTCGCGGGCCTGGCGTTCTCCATCGGCTTTTTGGCTCTCCTGCTCGGCCGCAGCGAGTTGTTCACCGAGGGCTTCCTGGTGCCGGTCACCACCGTCACGGCCAAGCGGGCGAGCGTCGGGCAGCTGATCAAACTGTGGACCGGCACCTTGATCGCGAACCTGGTCGGCGGCTGGCTCCTGATGTGGCTGATCATGACGGCATTTCCGAAGCTGCGGTCGCAGACGATCGAATCGGCCCTGCACTACATCGCGGCGCCGGTCTCCGCGGAGACCGTGGCGCTGACGCTGCTCGGCGGCATGGCGATCACGCTGATGACGCGCATGCAGCACGGAACCGATTCGATGGTCGGCAAGATCGCAGCGGCCGTCGCCGGTGCATTTCTTCTGGCCGGACTCCAGATGTTCCACTCGATCCTCGACTCGCTGCTCATCTTCGGAGCGCTGCTGTCCGGCGACGCCCCGTTCGGGTACCTCAGTTGGCTCCAGTGGTTCGGCTACACCGTGGTGGGCAACGTGGTCGGCGGCCTTGGCCTGGTGACGCTTCTTCGCCTGCTGCGGAGCAAGGACCGGATCAAGGAGGAGCGCTCCGAGGCCGACGCGAGCCCGCAAGGCGATGATGGGAAGGGACCCGACGACAAAACAGGCCAGGGCTAGTCGCCCTGGCCTGCTCTGCGTCGTCTTCTGCGAACGCGTCGGCTCAGAAGTACGTCGTCGCCGTCGTGCTCGTGCCGTTGTCACACGTGATGGTCACGGTCCAGTTCTTGAACCGCGGCACCGCGGGCACGATCCTCAGGTCGTAGGTGGAATTGGCAGGCAGCGCGAACGCACGGTTGTAGCCGTCGGTCGCATAGGTGCACTGCGACGACACTCCGCTGCGGTCGGTGATGTGGGCCTCCAACCCGCCGACGACCGTGTTGAACGAGACCGTCGGCCCCTGCTTGGGCGCGGGAGGCGGCGGGGGGTTGTTCGGCGGCGGATCGTTCGGCGGCGCGGTATTGCCGTTCGTGCAACCCGAGACGACGATCCTGGCGCCCGTCTGGTTCTCCAGCATCCCGAGGGCAGCGGTCTGCGCCGCTGCGATCGTCGAGGCCGTCGCGCCCTTCTCTTCGCCGTAGTTGTTGGACGCCGCCGCCGCGCACTCGTTCGTGGCGATCGCCACGACCACGCAGTGGCCTGCGCCGTTGGCCGCACAGTTGCTCAGCGCGCTCTGGGCGACCTGGTCCTTGTTGGCTCCGACGGCCGAGCCGCCTGCCATCGTGACGGGCGGGTTCTCGTTGACGTAGCCGAGCGCCACCGCGTAGTACGAGTCGGCGGCCTGTGCCGGCGCCGCGACGCCGATCATGCCGACGACGGACGCGGCCGACGCCAGCAGGGTGCCGACGATGGCCCGGCTCTTCTTCGTGGTTGTCATGTTCTCTCCTGTGGGTGTTCGCGTCCCGGGCGGGACGCGGGTGGTCGAATGGCCCTGCGTTGCGGGTGATGTATGGGTATTGGTCGAGAGTTTCGACCTGCCTTCGCTTTTTCCCGCTGCAGCAATAGTCGTGGTCGGCGAACGCCCACGTAATCGCCACGAAGCCAGAATCGGAGCGGCGGTGAGAGAGGGTTTCCTATCCGCCAGGTAAGCAACGGGGCCGGTTTGTAGGCTTGCGGCCATGCCGTTGAACAGCGGTGAGATTTTCGCCGGATATGTGATCGAGCGACTGCTCGGCACCGGTGGGATGGGCGAGGTCTACCTGGCCCAGCATCCTCGGCTGCCGCGTCACGACGCCGTAAAGATCCTGACCCGGAACTCCACAGTCGACGGAGAGTTCCAGGCGCGGTTCATCCGCGAGGCCGAACTGGCCGCCACGCTGCGCCATCCCCACATCGTGGGTGTCCTCGACCGCGGCGAGTACGACGGCAGGCTCTGGATCTCGATGGACTACGTCGACGGCACCGACGCCGGTCGACTGGTCCGGGAGCGCTATCAGGGCGGCATGCCCGAACGCGACGTCGCCGAAATCGTCACCGCGGTGGCCGACGCGCTCGACTACGGCCACGAGCGCAGGCTGCTCCACCGCGACGTCAAGCCCGAGAACATCCTCGTCACCACATCCGACGGCCGTCGACGGCGCGTGCTGTTGACCGACTTCGGGATCGCCCGCCGGATCGACGACGTCAGCAACCTCACCGACGACAATGTGGCGGTTGGCACCGTGAACTACATGGCGCCCGAACAACTACTGAACAAGCCGCTCGACGGTCGCAGCGACCAGTACGCGTTGGCGGCCACCGCTTTTCACCTCTTGACCGGCGCCCCACCGTTTCACGACTCGAACCGCGCGGTCGTCATCAGCCAGCATCTGAACGCAACCCCACCGCGGATATCGGACCGCCGCCCCGATCTCGCGCACCTCGACACCGTCCTGGCACGCGCTCTCGCCAAAGACCCCGCCGAGCGCTACCCGTCCTGCCTCGACTTCGCCCACGCGCTGACGCAGCAGCCCGCTCCCCGCAGAACCGGTTCACCGACAGCGACCCAGCGCCTCGAGCGTCTGGACGTCCACGGCACGGTTCACGGGGTCACGCGGCGTCCCGCCGACGCCGACGGCGAGCACGGCACGCTGTCGTTCCGTCTCGCGCCGTACGAAACGGTCGCCGGCCTGCCCGCGTCCGTCCCGGTGCAGATACAGACTCATCTCGCCGGCGTCATGCTCGATGACGGCGACGGGGTCGACGTCAGCGGCGTATGGGACGGCACGACGCTCGACGCCGACACCATCGCGACCTATCCGGCCACACCGCAATCGAAGCGACGCGCCTCCCCGACCATCGACTCGCCGCCGGACACGGGGTCCACACGGAGAACCGGTCGGCTGGCGGCACTGGCCGCGCTCGTGGGTGTGATCGTCGTGGTGGTTGCCGCCGTCGTCTGGTTCACCAACGGCTTCGGCGCCTCGACCGGCGAGGGACCGATCGTCAAGCCGGCGAGCGCAACTGTCTTCTCCCCCAGCGGTTCCCCCGACAACCCGCAGAAGGCGGAGCTGGCCATCGACGGCAACCCGGACACGTCGTGGCCGACAGTCACCTACACCGATCCGGTGCCCTTCCCGAACTTCATCGAAGGCGAGGGACTGCTGCTGCATCTGTCCGAACCGACCGCGCTGAGCGCCGTCACCATCGACCTGTCCAGCACCGGCACCGAGGTGCAGATCCGCTCGTCGCCGACTGACAAGCCGACGACGTTGGCCGAGACCACCGAACTGGTCGGCACCACACCACTTCAGCAGGGCCACAACCGCATCGAGGTTCACAACGACACCAAGACGTCGAATGTGCTGGTATGGATCAACAAGCTGGGCACGACCAACGGTCAAAGTCGGACGGAGATCTCCGAGATCACCCTGCAGGCGGCATGACCGAGTTCGACGTTGCTCGGGAGATGGTCGAGGAGTATCAGCTGGGCAAGCTCGTTCACGCCTACTGCCGCGCGGTGGACCGGGGTGACGTCGAGCGCCTTCGGGATCTCTACCACGACGACGCCGTCGACGCGCACGGCGGATTCTCCGCGGGCGGGGCCGCGAAGTTCCTCGACGAGCTCGCCGCCGCGCGACCGTACATCCGGGCGATGCAGCACAACATCACCACCGTGAACTTCGTGATCGCCGGCGAAAAGGCTGAAGGTGAGGTCTACACGATCGCAGTGCACACGCTCGCCGGGCGCGATCGTGACACCGACTTGATCGTCGGCGGCCGCTACCTCGACAAATACGAAAAGCGCGACGGCTCATGGAAAATCATCGAGCGCACCATTGTCACCGACTGGGCCCGGGTGCGCGATCCGTCGGCGATGGACACAAGCCACCCGATCACCAGAGACACCCTCAAGGGAAGCGTGGACGCGAGCGATCCGTCCTATGCGTTCTTCTCACTGTTTGTGTGAGTTGCACCCGGCGCACGGCCCAGGGGAATTCCTGGACACGCGCCAGGCGATTCCAACCTGTGCAACCAGAGAAGGGAACTGTGAAATGGTCGAGTCGAAGTCTGTCACCGTCGTCGGCGCCACCGGGTTGATCGGACGACAACTCGTCCCCATGCTCACCGCCGCGGGCCACGACGTCACCGAAGTCTCCCGAGCCACCGGCGTCGACGTCCTGACGGGCACGGGTCTCGACAAGGCGGTCCACGGAGCAGCGGCGGTGATCGACGTGATCAACTCGGCATCACCCGACGATTCATCCGAGGCGTTCTTCACCCAGGCGTCGTCGAACCTCGCCGCCGCGGTCACGAAGGCCGGTGTCGGCCACTATGTCGTGCTCTCGATCGTCGGCGCAGACAGGCTCGCTCCCCTCGCCGGATACATGCGCGGGAAGATCGCTCAGGAAGTCGCCGCGGCTGAGTCCGGAGTGGCGTGGACCGTGGTGCGGGCGACCCAGTTCCACGAGCTGGCCGAACCCATCACCGAATCGATGATCACCGCTGATGAGGTCCGCGTCCCCGACGCGATGATCCAGACGGTCGACTCAGCCGAGGTGACCGCGATCCTGGCGCGCGCGGTGGACGGCACAGCTCTCAATGCGATTCACGAGGTCGGAGGACCGCAGAAGATGCCGTTCGCCGACATGGCCCGTGCGGTACTGACCCACCAGCGTCGCGCGCTCGAGGTGGTTGTCGACCCGTCGGCAACCTACAACGGCCTGCCGGTCGACAACAGCACGCTGGTCACCGGTGACGACGCCGTACTCGGGGCACAGCGTCTGGTCGACTGGTTGGCGGGCCGCTGAGGTAGCCCCGTGGCGTCACTCCTCGCCGACGCGAAGCCGCTGACGAGCCGCCTGCAGAGTAGGGCAGATCGTCAACACGTCTGTCAGCCCGAGGATCTCCATCGGGCGACTTGTCGCGGGCCCGTCGGCCACGACGACCAAGCGGGTGGCCCCGGTGAGGCGCTGGTTGGCCCGCAACAGGATCGACATCCCGAACGAGGCCAGAAAGTCGACATCCGACAAGTCGACAATGATCGCCGAGGGCCGCTTGTCCAGCGCATCGTCGACACACCGCTCGAGTTCGGGTCCCGTCAGAAGATCGACCGCACCGCGGGCGCGGATGACCTCCATCGCGCCGTCGACCGTCTCGGTATCCACGGTCAACAGCGAATCATGCTGAGGGGTCGGGAAAGAGGACATCGAAAACCTCGCGATCACTGCACGGTTTTAGAGGCGCTATGTCTCGCGGCTGTTCCTGAACCAAACAAGCAGAGGCGCTGAGACCTCCGATCCTAATGCACGCCGGGACGAACCGACGCACTGCAGGCGGATTGCCCCCGACCAACCGCAGCGGCCGTCAGCCCGCGATCAGGCGCCGCGACCCGTCTTTTCCTGCAGCTCGTCGATGGTTTTCGAGGCGTCAGCCTTGGTCAAGGTATCCGGTACCTCAACGCCTGCCTCCTGCGCCAACGTGGTCAGATAGCTGCGCTGCGGACCGGTCATCGGCTCGTCGCCGGTCGCCCAATCCGACGGGTCCTTCTCGGGTGTCTCGGCAGGCGCACGATTGTTGTTTTCGCTCATGGCAGCCTCATACCCGTCGAACAATTGTTCGAAACCGGTCCGGCTGCGCACGGCAAGATCTTCGATGTCGACGAGGTGGTCGCCGAACGCGACGCCGACTGCGCGGCGCGCCTGGACGTCGGGAACAAGGCTCTGTTGTCCGGGCTTGCCGAGATACTGGCCGAAGACTTCCGGCGCACCCAAGACG
>DATEIG010000285.1:0-2460 GCA_035279185.1 Mycobacterium sp. | reverse complement strand
CCTTTGTACTTTGCCGCCGCCGACGATGAACACCGCTCCCGTGTCGGGGTTCTCCTCGCTCATCAGATACGCGACCACCGGTGCCACGTATTCCGGCGTCAGCTTCTCGAAGACCTCGGGCGGCAGGATGTCCTGCGTCATGCGGGTCGCCGCGATCGGCGCCACCGCGTTGGTCTTGATGTTGTACTTGGCGCCCTCCTGGGCGAGCGTGTTGATGAGGCCGACGAGGCCGAGCTTGGCCGCACCGTAATTGGCCTGCCCGAAGTTGCCGAACAGACCGCTGGTCGACGTCGCGACGACGACGCGGCCGAAGCTGTTCTCCCGGAAGTGCGGCCACGCGGCGCGGATGACGTTGTAGCCGCCGTACAGATGCACTTTCAGCACCGAGTCCCATGCGCCGAACTCCATCTTGTGGAACGTGCCGTCACGCAGGATGCCCGCGTTGCTCACCACACCATCGACCTTGCCGAACTCGTCGATCGCGGTCTTGATGATGTTCTCGGCGGCTTCCGGCTCGGCGACGGAGTCGTAGTTCGCGACGGCCCGGCCGCCCGCGTCCTTGATCTCCTTGACGACCTCGTCGGCCATGTTGTGGCCGGCGCCGGTGCCGTCACGCGCACCGCCGAGGTCGTTGACGACAACGCTGGCGCCCTCCTTGGCGAGGGTCAATGCGTACTCGCGCCCCAGCCCGCCACCTGCTCCGGTGACGACGATGACGCGATCCTGCACTCCTGGCATGGGGTTCCTTCCCTGACTGTGCTGATCCCCGGGGCGCGTCGCGCCTACCCCTAGAAAAGCCGTTTGGCGAGCTTCAGTGCCTTATCTGTATACGGGGGATAGATGAAGGAGCCGAGGTCGGGTCGGGTTGTCTTGGTCATCACCGACTTCTTGTGGCTGAACTGTTCGAACCCGAACCGGCCGTGGTAGGCGCCCGTGCCCGACGGTCCGACACCGCCGAAGGGCAGCTTGTTCGTCGAGAACTGGAACAGAAGGTGGTTGATCACCATGCCGCCCGCGGGAACTTCCTTGATGACGCGCTCGCGGATGCTCTTTGTCTTGGTGAACAAGTAGGCGGCCAACGGCTTTGGCCGAGCGTTGACGAAACCGATTGCCTCGTCCAGTGATTGGACCGTCACGACCGGCAGGATCGGGCCGAAGATCTCGTCGGTCATCAGCGGCTCCGAAGGGTCGGGGTCGACGACCACGGTCGGCTGAATGCTGATCTTCGATGCGTCGGAGCCGCCGCCGACCGCGATATCACCCTTGGTGGCCGCCAGCGCGGACGTCAGCCGGTCGAAGTGGCGCTCGTTGACAATCCGCTTGCCGCTTGTGTTTTCGACCTCGAACGTCGTCACGGCGTCTTTGATCTTGTCGACCAGCTGGTCGCGGATCTTCGCGTCGGCCAGCACGTAATCCGGCGCGATGCAGATCTGCCCCGAGTTGATCAGCTTGGTCCATGCGATCCGCTTGGCTGCGACGTCGATGTCGGCGTCGGCCGTCACGATGACCGGGCTCTTGCCGCCCAGCTCGAGCGTGACCGGCGTCAGATGCGGCGCGGCCCCCTCGTACACCTTGCGGCCGATCTCGGTGCCGCCGGTGAAGCAGATGTGGTCGAAGCCCTGTGCGATCAGCTCCTGGCTCACCGAGCCGTCGCCCTCGACGACGATCACGGCGTCGTTGTCGAGGTAGCGGGGCACCAGCTCCGCCATCAGCGCCGACGACGCCGGGCACACCTCCGACGGCTTGAGCAGCACGGTGTTGCCCGCAGCAATCGCACCGACCGCCGGTCCCAGTGTCAGCACGAACGGGAAGTTCCACGCGCCGATCACCAACACGGTGCCGTAGGGCTCGTACTCCACCCAGCCGCGGCCGGGCAGCTGGGAGAGCTCGAGCAGGCGGTAGCGCCTGCGGGTCCACTTCTTGACGTTCTTGGCGGCGTCCTTCGCTTCGCCTGCGGTGCTGGCGATATCGGCCAACCACGCCTCGAAGCGGCTGCGCCCGAGGTCCTGCTCGAGCGCGGCGGCGATGGCTTCCTCGTTCTCCGCCATCATCTTCTCGATGCCGAGCAGCTGCCGTTTACGCCATTCGATGCTGCGGGTGCGGCCCGAGGCGAAGGTGGCGCGCAGCTTGGCGACGGCCTCGGCGATACCGGGTGCCGACGGGGCGGGCACAGCGGGCGCGGTCTGGTGAATCGATTCGGTGGTCATGGTGGAGGTCCTTCCTGACCCGAGGCGCTGGAGACGTGCTCCTCACGTGCGCCTCCGATCCTAACCAACCGGTTGGGACGCCCAGAAGTGACCGACCTAGAGCTTCTCCCCGGTGGCGAAATGGGCGAACGCGTCGTCTTCGGCGTCGGCCAACTCGACGTGGCGGCCCAGGCGTCGCATCTCCTCCTCCGATGTCACCGACCTCGCCCGCCAGCCGTGCGCGTTGAGCCATTCGGCGACATCCGCGCGGTCC
>DATEIG010000284.1:0-2621 GCA_035279185.1 Mycobacterium sp. | reverse complement strand
TGTTCTGGCCCCGCGTGTGGCAGATGGCATGCCGTTTGGAGGAGATCCCGAAGCCGGGCGACTTCGTCGAGTACGAGATCCTGGACCAGTCCGTCATCGTGGTCCGCGTCGACGCGTCCACCGTGCGGGCCTACTACAACTCCTGTCGCCACCGCGGCATGAAACTGGTGGAAGGCAGCGGATCCCGACGCAGTCTGGTGTGCCCATTCCACGGATGGTGCTGGAGCCTCGACGGTAAGAGCACATTCGTGCTGCGGTCCGATGAGTTCGACGAAAACAACTTGTCCACAGACGATCTCGCGCTCGCACCCGTGCGGTGCGAGTTGTGGGGCGGGTGTGCGTGGATCAATCTGGACGACGACGCGGCGCCCCTGCGCGAGTGTATCGAGCCGTTCGCGTCGAAACACGATGAGTGGAAAGTCTCGGCGCTGCGCGTGGAGTGGTGGAAGTCGTGTCTGCTGCCGGTGAACTGGAAGCTCGCGACGGAGGCCTTCATGGAGGGCTATCACGTACCGCAGACCCATCCGCAACTGCTTCCGTCTGCACACCAGCCGGGCTCATCCACGGTGCACCCGCTGATCGAGACCAGCTTGTACTTCATGAAGACGCTCGGATCCGGCATGGGCGGCATGACCCATGAGAACGACGTCCGCATCGCCGAGGGCCTTCAACACATGTCGCTTCCGGACGATCCGGCCCAGGCCATGGCGACCTGGCGCGGTGCGGTCAACGAGGCGGTCACCAACTGGCACCGGGCCCGCGACTGCGACTTCCCCGATCTCAACGACCTGGAGCGCCGCGGAGTGCTCGAACCGATCGGCTTCTGCTTCCCGCACTATTTCCTTCTGCCGCAGTACAGCAGCGCGTCGTCGTATCGGATCCGGCCGCTCGGGCCGGAGCAGACGCTGTTCGAGGTCTGGTCGCTGACCCGCTACCCGAACGACGAGTCGCAGGGACGGCCGACGGCTCCCGAACCGCTCGCACCCGACGACCCGAGCTGGCCGATGATTCCGGCGCAGGACTTCTCGAACCTGCCCAAGCAGCAAAAAGGGCTGCACGCGAAGGGCTTCCAGTACATGCGGCTCTCCGACCGCATCGAGGGCCTGATCTCGAACTACGAGCGGGTCATCGACGGCTTTCTGGCCGGCCTGCCCTATGACCGGCTCGTGCCGGCGATCCAGGCCACGAACACCACAATCGACGTACCCGTCGCCGATCTCGGGTTGTCCGACACCGTTCTGTCGGATGCCTGATCCCGTAAAGGACAACGCATGACCAAGTGGGACAAGTCTGTCGACCTTCTGATCGCGGGCAGCGGTGGCGGCGGAATGGTCGCCGCGCTGGCCGCCGTCGACGCGGGAATCGAGCCCCTGGTGGTCGAGAAGCAAGGCCTCCTAGGCGGTTCCACCGGAATGTCGGGCGGCATGGTGTGGCTGCCGAACAATCCGCTGATGCGGTCCGACGGAATCCCGGACTCGCATGAGGACGGTCTGGCCTACTTCGACGACGTCGTCGGCGACATCGGGGAGGCATCCTCGCCCGCCAGACGCGAGACCTTCCTGTCCGCCGGCTACCAGATGATCGACTTCCTGCTGCGCAAGGGCGTTCGGATGGTGCGCTGTCCCGGTTGGAGCGACTACTACCCGAACCACAAGGGCGGCAACTCGGAGGGCAGATCCGTCGAGGGGATCCCATATGACGCGGCCGCACTGGGGGAGTGGGGCGACAAGGTTCAGCCGTCGATGGCCAAGAACTACGGGTTCGTCGTCAAGACCAACGAACTGCGCTCGGTGCAGTACTTCAACCGGTCGCCCCGCGCGTTCGCCGTGGCGATGCGCGTGTTCGCGCGGACCAACCTCGCCAAGTTGCGCCGGCGCTATCTGATGACCAACGGCGCGTCGATGATCGGCCAGATCCTCAAGGCGCTGATCGACGCGACGGGTGAGCCGCCGGTGTGGACGAACGCTGCGATGGAGGACTTGATCGTCTCCGACGGCCGGGTGGTCGGTGCCCGAATCTCCCACAACGGATCGACGGTCAACGTCGAGGCGCGCAGGGGGGTGCTGCTCGCCGCGGGCGGATTCAGCCGCAACGCCGACATGCGTCGCCGCTACAGCGGTGACCAACCCAACGACGGGACATGGTCGATCGCCAACGCAGGCGATACGGGTGAGGTGCTGCAGACTGCGATGGGCCTCGGCGCCAGGACTGATCTCCTGGATGAGGCGTGGTGGCTGCCAATGGTTTTCATTCAGGACCCGGGCGCGGCCTCGCTCGGTTCAGGACGCCAGCGCCCCGGTGCGATCTACGTCGACGGGTCCGGTAAGCGGTTCTGCAACGAGTCGAACTCCTACGTCGAGGTCGGCAAGGCGATGTATGCCAACAAGGCGGTGCCGTGCTGGCAGATCTTCGACGAGGGCTACGTCGGCCGTTACGTGTCGGGCGCCAACCCCCTCAAGAAGCGCACGCTGTCGGAGGGTCTCATCGAGCAGGGTGCCGTCAAGCGTGCCGACACCCTCGCCGACCTGGCGCGTCAGATCGATGTTCCGCCCGACGCGCTGCAGGAAACGGTCGCGCGGTTCAATACCTTTGCCGCCCAGGGCAAGGATCCCGATTTCGGT
>DATEIG010000283.1:0-9404 GCA_035279185.1 Mycobacterium sp. | reverse complement strand
CGAAGAGCGCCGCGGAACTCGGCGCCACCGACGATGCCGTCGAGAGCAAGGTCGCGGCCGCGTACGCCGCCTGGCGCGACGAACTCGCCGCGTGCATCGCCGAAGCCCAGCGCGACGGCGACGTGGCCGCCGATCACGATCCGCAGGCGCTGGCAGGCGCCCTGCTCGCCTTCATGCGTGGGCAGGAGGCCCTGCACAAAGGCGGTGCGACGGCGGGGCAATTGCGGTCGGCAGCCGAGGAGATGGTGTCGCTGATCCCAACCGGATAGGCGGCGTCAACCGACGAAGCGGCGGCTCAGATAGCGGGCTTCCTTGAGGGAGAGCGGCGCAAGGAACTCGCCGATGCGCTCGCGCCGCCACCAGATCCGCTCGGTCCAGAGCTCGCGCGGAGTGCTGAAGCGGTAGCGGTACAGCGTCGCCCTGACGTGTGCGGGCGGGTCGTCCGGGAACGGGTTGGTGCGCAACAGCCGAACGGTCGCCGGGTCGTTTCTCAGCAGCCTTTCGCAGAACGGGATCAACCACTGCGCGGCGTAGGCCGACGACAGCGGAAGGAACCACATCAGCCAGTCGAGCCGCAGGTGATACGGGCTCCATTGGCGCGGCATCCGCGTCACGTCGCCCGGCTTGCCCTTGAATTCGTACTCCTTCCAGACGGTTTCGTCGGTCGGATTCGGCTCGGTCGTTGCCTCGATGATCACCTCCTCACGGATCCGGCTGATACTGCCGAACGCGCCGTAGGTGTTCACCATGTGCAGCGGATCGAAGGAACTGTTCATCCGCTGTCGCCGGGATATCAGGTTTCGCGCCGGATACCAGCTTCGGACCACCACCAGCGCCGCGAACGCGATGACCAGCGCGACATACCACTGTGGTTGTCCGGCAGGCAGATCCGGGGGCGGGGAGACACCGAGAACCGCCCTGACACTGGAGGTGTCGATCACGCTGAGCGCCAACACGATCGTCAGCATGTTGAGCCAGGAGAAGTTGCCCGACAGCACCAACCAGAACTGGGTCACGGCGATGATCGCCGCGCAGACGCCGGCGATCGGCTGCGGGGCGAACAACCCGAACGGGACGATGAGCTGCGCGAAATGGTTACCGGCCACCTCGATTCGGTGCAGCGGGCGCGGGAGGTGATGGAAGAACCAGCTGAGCGGGCCGGGCATCGGTTGCGTCTCGTGGTGATAGTCCAGACACGACAGATCACGCCAGCAGCGATCGCCGCGCAGCTTGATCAGACCGGCGCCGAACTCGACCCGGAACAACAGCCACCGCGTCAACCACATCACCAGCACGGGCGGCGCGACGTCGTCGTTGCCGACGAAGACCACCAGCAACCCGGCTTCGAGCAGCAGCGACTCCCAGCCGAACGAATACCAGATCTGCCCGACGTTGACGATCGACAGGTACAACATCCACAGCACAAGCCACAGCGCCACGGCCAGCCACAGCGGGACGGCGTCGGCGAGTCCGACCACCATCGCCGCCGACAGCCCCGCGCCGGCCCACGAGACGGCGGCGAAGAACCGATCCGAGTAGTGCAGGTGGAACAGGCTCGGCGTCGACCCGAAAGACCTCCGCGCCAGATATTTCGGCACAGGCAACATGCCGTCGGAACCGATCAGAGCGCGGAACTGCCGGGCAGCGCAGACGAAACCGAGGACGTACACCGCGGCGACTCCGCGTTCGAGGACGAGCCTGCCCCACCACCACTCGGGTGCTGTCAGCCACTCCATCGCTCAGCCTCCGTCGGCGGCTTACCCGCCGGTTCCGCCGCGAAACACCGAAGCGGGCCAAGCCCAGCCAGCTAATACAGGATCGTGCGCATGTTGTCTTCGCTGTAGTACTTCTCCAGTTCCTCGATCGTCTTGTCCTTCTTGATGGCCTTCGCGATCTCGGCGACGCTGGGCAGCGCCGTCGGGTTCCACGTCTCCGGGTCCCAGGCGTCGGACCGGAGAAACGCCTTGGCGCAGTGGAAGAACACCTCCTCGACGTCGATCTCCAGCGCCAGGATCGGCCGCTTGTTCTGAACCGTCAGGTCGTCGAAATAGTCGGCATCGGCGAGGATGCGGGCGGTGCCGTTGATGCGCAACGTGTCCCCGCGGCCGGGGATCAGGAAGAGCGTGCCGACGTACGGGCGCTCCAGAACATTGAGGTAGCCGTCGACCCGCTTGTTGCCCGGCCGCTCGGGGATGGCGATCGTGGTGTCGTCGATGACGCGGACGAAGCCGGGCGGATCGCCCTTCGGTGACACGTCGACGCGGCCCTGCGCATCCGTCGTCGCGACGAAGCACAGCGGCGAGTGCGCCAGCCAGTCCTGCTGGACCGCCGACAGCCGGGCACCGACCTTGTTCGCCACATAGGTGTTCGGGTGCCCGACGATCTCGCGCAGAGCCTCGACGCTGGTGACTTCACGACGCATGCGTTCATCATGCTCGCTCGAAGTTCATTTGTGCGATGCCCTTTTCTGCGACACTGCGCCGGTGACCGACGTCATCCGACCCTCCGCAAGCGCCGCCGCCGAGACCCCCGACCGCAGCCGCAGCGGGTTGTCCCCGGATTCCCTCCGTCGCGGCATCGTCGACCATCTGCGGTATTCGATCGGCCGCCCGGCCCCGGTCCTGACGCCCGAGCACTTCTACCGGGCCACGGCGCTGGCCGTTCGCGACCGCATGCAGGACAACTGGTCGGCGACCGCGCGCACCTCGCTGGACCTCGGACGCAAGGTGACCTGTTACCTGTCGGCGGAATTCCTGATGGGTCCCCAGCTGGGCTGCAACCTGCTGAACCTGGGCATCGAGAATGCGACGCGCACCGCCTTGGAGGTCATCGGGCTCGACCTCGACGAGGTGCTGGGTTGCGAGGAGGAGCCCGGACTCGGCAACGGCGGCCTGGGGCGGCTCGCCGCGTGCTATCTCGACTCGCTCGCCACCCTCGAACGGCCCGCGATCGGCTTCGGTATCCGCTACGAATTCGGCATCTTCGACCAGGAGATCCACGACGGCTGGCAGGTGGAGAAGACCGACAACTGGCTGGTCAACGGAAACCCGTGGGAGATCGCCAAACCCGACATCAACTACCTGGTGAAGTGGGGCGGTCATACCGAGCGCGACGTCGACGACGCACGACGCGAACGGGTGCGGTGGGTGCCAGGGCGGGTCATCAAGGGCGTCGCCTACGACACCCCGATACAGGGCTACGGCGTCAATTCCTGCAACATGTTGACGCTGTGGAGCGCGCGTGCCGTCGAGGCCTTCGCGCTCGACGCGTTCAACACCGGCGACTACTACAAGGCGGTCGAGGACGAAGTCAGTTCCGAGACCGTCACCAAGGTGCTGTATCCCAACGACGAGCCCGACGTCGGCAAGCGCCTGCGGCTGCTGCAGCAGTACTTCTTCGTGTCGTGCTCAGTGCAACACGTGCTGCACATCCTCGACGACCTCACCGATGCCTCGGTTCGTGATCTACCGAATCGTTTCGCGTTGCAGCTCAACGACACTCACCCGTCCATCGGCGTCGCCGAACTGATGCGGCTCTTGGTCGACGACCGTGGCGTCGACTGGGACGAGGCGTGGGACATCACGGTGGCCACCTTCGGATACACCAACCACACGCTGTTGCCGGAAGCGTTGGAGACGTGGCCGCTGGAGATGTTCGGTGAATCGCTGCCCCGTCACCTCGAGATCATCTACGAGATCAACCGCCGCTTCCTCGACGATGTGCGCGCGAGATTCCCCGGCGACGACGACCGGGTCCGGCGCATGTCGCTGATCGGCGAGGACGGCGGAAAATCCGTCCGCATGGCGCATCTGGCGACAGTCGGCAGCCATGCGATCAACGGTGTCGCCGCACTGCACTCGCAACTGCTCAAGGAAAGCGTCCTCAAGGACTTCTACGAGATGTGGCCGGAGCGGTTCAGCAACAAGACCAACGGCGTCACGCCCCGCCGGTTCCTGGCGTTGGCCAACCCCGGGCTGCGGCAACTGCTCGACGAGACCGTCGGTCAGGGCTGGCTCGTCGACATGAGCCTGCTGCGTCGACTCGAACCGCTGGCCGACGACGCCTCGTTCCACCGCCGGTGGCGCGCCGTCAAACGCGCGAACAAAGCCCGGCTCGCCGACTACGTCAAGACGACGACCGGTGTCGAACTCGACCCCGACTGGCTCTTCGACATCCAGGTCAAGCGCATCCACGAATACAAGCGCCAGCACCTCAACGTGCTGCACATCGTCACCCTCTACCACCGGCTGAAAAACAATCCCGGCTACCAGATCCCGCCGCGCGCATTCATTTTCGGCGGTAAGGCCGCCCCCGGCTACTTCATGGCCAAACGGATCATCAAGCTGATCACCGCCGTCGCCGACACCGTGAACAACGATCCGGACGTGAACCGGTTCCTCAAGGTGGCGTTCGTGCCCAACTTCAACGTGCAGAACGCCCATCTGATCTACCCGGCCGCCGATCTGTCCGAGCAGATCTCGACGGCGGGCAAGGAGGCGTCGGGCACCGGCAACATGAAGTTCATGATCAACGGCGCGTTGACGATCGGCACCCTCGACGGCGCCAACGTCGAGATGCGCGACGAAGCCGGCGCCGAGAACTTCTTCCTGTTCGGACTCACCGAGGATCAGGTCGCAGGAGTCAAGCGCGACGGCTACCGGCCGATGGACTACGTCGACAACAACCATGAATTGCGCGAAGTGCTGGATCTCATTGCGGAAGGGCGCTTTTCGAACGGTGACACCGATGTGTTCCGTCCTCTGGTGGACAACCTGCGCTATGACGACCCGTTTCTGGTGCTCGCCGACTACGCAGCCTACGTCGAGTGCCAGGATCAGGTCAGCACGGCCTGGCGCGACACCGACGCGTGGACGCGGATGTCGATCCTGAACTCCGCCCGCAGCGGGAAGTTCTCGTCGGACCGGGCGATCGCCGAGTACTGCGACGACATCTGGAATGTTCACCCGGTGACCGTCAAGGTCGACCGGTAGCGCTACCTTGTCACAGAGGCGCGCAGGTCGGCGTCAGCTCGGAGTAGTGCACCGCGGGCATACCGTCGACCGTCACGAAATCCGTTCCGGCAGACCATGTTGTGCCGGGGCTGATCCACGGCGGTGCGCCGTTCGGGTAGGCGATCGTCATGTCGGTGTAGAACTTCACATTCGGGGGGCACGCTGCGGCGGGTGCGGCCACCGGGTTCCACGCATGCACGACGATCGGGTTGGTCAGTGTCGCGCCCTGCGCACAGTTCGGCTTGCACTCGACCGAGCTGTCGGTGCCGGTTCCGTTGGCGCCGTCGGCGCCCCACGCCGACCACGTCATGTCCCGCATCACGCCGGTGTTGTCGCAGTTGTACGCGAATGACGCCGGCCGCTCCACCGGCGGCGTACCGGGGTCGTAGCACTTGCCGATGGCGTACGTGGCGGCGTCTGAATCGGTCGGGTCTGCGGACGCGACGGCCGAGGCCCCGAGCATGACGACGGCGCTGGCGGCTACCGCGAGTAGGCGGATCATCGACAGATGCTAGCTCAGTCGCTGTACCGCGCGACCAGCTTCCTGCGGTCCAGCTTGCCGATGCCGCGCCGCGGCAAGTCGTCGACGACGTGCAGTTCACGGGGTGCGGCCGTCGGATCCAGCAGTGTTTTGACGTGTATGCGCAGTTCGTCGAGCGTCGGCGCGGTGTATCCGGTTGCAGCCACGACGGCGGCGACGACGCGCTGGCCGAACCGATCGTCGGGCACGCCGAAGACCGCGCAGTCGGCGACCCGGGGATGGGACCCCAGCGCGTTCTCCACCAGCTGCGGGAAGACGGTAAGCCCGCCCGTGCTGATCGCGTCATCCGTCCTGCCGAGTACCCGCAACGTCCCCGAATTGTCCAGCGCGCCAACGTCATCGGTGAGAAACCAACCGGGCTCGACGAACGGGTCCACCTCGGGCGGATTGCGGTAGCCCTTCGCCAGGGTGGCGCCGCCGAGGGCGACCCTGCCGTCGTGGTCGACGCGGATGCGCACTCCCTCCAATGGCACGCCGTCGTAGACGCATCCGCCTGCCGTCTCACTCATGCCGTAGGTGCGCACCACCGAAACACCGGCAGCCGCAGCCCTTTCCGCGATACGCGCGGGCGTCGGACCGCCGCCGATCAGTATCGCGTCGAGCTCCGCAAGGGCTGACGCGGCAGCCGGATGGGCCAGCGCCTTGTCGAGTTGGGCCGCCACCAGCGAGGCGTAACGCCTGCCCGGCTTCATCGCCGCCACCGCGGCGGGCAGGTCTGCGGCGTCGAAGCGCGCGGACAGGGCCACGGGGTCGCGGCCCGCGATGACGCTGCGCACCAGCACCTGAAGTCCTGCGACGTGATGGGCGGGCAGCGCGAGCAGCCACTGCCCCGGCCCGCCGAGGCGGCTGTGCGTCGCGTTCGCGCTCGCGCTCAGCGCGGCCGCGGTCAACATCGCCCCCTTTGGAACGCCCGTCGTCCCCGACGTCGACACCACCACCGCGACGTCGTCGTCGATGGCCTCGCCGACGCGCAAAGACGTTGACAACAATCGTGTTTGGGCGTCGTCGTCGGCGGGCACCGGGAGCATCGCGACTGCGCCATCAAGCGCGTCCGCCACGGTGGGCAACACCGACAGTGCCGACGGTCCAGCCGGCACAGGCACGGGGCGGAGGGTGGCTATTCGGTGTCCTCGGGGTCGCGTGGGTCATCGAGCGGCCAGCCCTTGGCGGCGAGGCGCGCGCGCACACGTTCCACATCGGCGGGGGCGGGCAACTCGTCGGTGAACTCGGTGATGAGGACGCCGATGTCGACGTGGTCGAACTCGCCGCGGTCCCTCAGTTCCCGTGCCACTGCTTTGACTTCGTCATCGGTGAGTCGCGGCTTCAACAGGGCGAACAGCGGCACCCGATCGGGCCCGGGAACACCCTCCGGGTATCCCGCCGTAATCCAGGCCACGATTTTGGCCAGGAACTTGTTCACCGTTTAACTCCCCACGGCGTGGCTAACCGACCACAATTCCATTGAAGAACGATAGTGGAACTGCCCCTCAGGCGGTCTGGGCGGGCGTCGCAGGCAAACGTGCCCGGGACGGTAGGTGAACAGTGGATGAACACCTGACGGGATTCATCAAACTGCCTGGTCGGAAGGGGCGCTAAGGTGGCTGGCGGTTCGCCAAAAACGCTGAGACTCCCTCAGAATTGGCAATCATGAGCGCAGAGATGATCGTTCTGGTGCTGTTGATCGCAACAGCGCTTGCTTTCGACTTCACCAACGGGTTCCACGACACGGGTAACGCGATGGCGACGTCGATTGCGACGGGCGCTCTCAAGCCCAAGACCGCCGTCCTGCTGGCGGGCGTGCTGAACCTCGTCGGCGCCTTCCTGTCGGTGGAGGTCGCTGTCACGGTCACCACCTCGGTGCTCAAGGTTCAGGACAGCAAGACCGGTGCCTTGATACCGAACATCGATGCGTCGACCGGCCTGACGATCATCTTCGCCGGCCTGATCGGCGGCATCCTGTGGAACCTGCTGACATGGCTGTTCGGCATCCCGTCCAGTTCGTCGCATGCTCTGTTCGGCGGGTTGATCGGCGCCGGCCTGGCCGCGCTGGGCACCGCGGGCGTCAACTGGAGCGGCATCACCTCCAAGGTCCTCATCCCCGCAGTGGCGGCCCCGCTGATCGCCTGCCTGGTCGCGGGATGCGGCACCTGGCTGATCTACCGCATCACGCGGAACGTGGCGACCAAGCGCCGCGAAGAAGGCTTCCGGTGGGGACAGATCGCGACCGCGTCGCTGGTCGCCCTGTCGCACGGCACCAACGACGCGCAGAAGACGATGGGCGTCATCGCGCTCGCGCTGATCACCACGGGACACCTCAGCGGCGACGTCAAGGCACAGGGTCTGCCGTTCTGGATCATCTTCAGCTGCGCCGTGGCGATCGGCCTCGGCACCTACCTCGGCGGGTGGCGCGTCATCCGAACGCTCGGCAAGGGCCTCGTCGAGATCGAATCCCCGCAGGGCCTGGCCGCCGAGGCGTCGTCGGCCGCGATCATCCTCAGCTCGAGTGCCGCGGGCATGGCGCTGTCGACCACGCACGTCGCGACCGGCTCGATCCTCGGCAGCGGCGTCGGCAAGCCTGGCGCCGAGGTGCGCTGGGCGGTCGCGGGCCGGATGGCGGTGGCCTGGCTGGTCACCCTGCCCGCCGCCGCCCTCGTCGGCGCGCTGGCGTACTGGCTCTCACACGGCGTGGAATCCCTCACCGGCTCCGACCTCGCAGGCGACGGCCTGATCTTCCTCGTGCTGGTGGCGCTGTCCTTCTACATGTGGTGGCGCGCCCAGCAGCAGAAGGTCGACAGCAGCAACGTCAACGCCGACTGGGACGAGGCGACCAACTCCGTCGTCCCCGCCGATGTCCGCGACGCCGCGGGCCCGGCCACGGACGTCAAGCAGACCAAGGACGAGGCAGCGGTCTGACCGCGGCCTCGCAGCGAAGGAAACGGCGATGACCTATCTGGAATCGATCATCAAGGTGTTGATCGTGGGACTCGTTCTCGGCGCCGGGCTGCCCGCGGTCTTCGCGGGCGGGCTGGTGGCGTACTCGCGCGGTGCGGGCGGCCAGGCACCCGACGGCACGGTGCAGGCGCCGAACCCGGCGCTGAAGTACTTCGGCATTCTCCTGTTCGTGTTCGTCGGCTGGGTGATCCTCACGGCGGTGCTGTGGATCACCAGGGCGACGATCGTCCACCACTTCGGGATCGACCCGTTCCCGATGATGCCCAAGAAGTGAGGCCAGTTACATGACCGAAACCACCAGCTCGGGCGTCTTGGAGAACGTCATCGGGTGGCTGCATCGCGGCTATCCGGAGGGGGTCCCGCCCAAGGACTACTTTCCGCTGCTGGCACTGCTGAAGCGCAGCCTCACCGAGGAGCAGGTCGTCAAGGCGGCCCAAACGGTGTTGCGGGGCAACGACTCTGACAGCGTCAGCGAGGACGAGATTCGCGCCGCGGTCACCGAGGTGATCGAGAAGGAGCCCAACCCGGAGGAGATCCACCAGGTCGCCGCGCGGCTGGCGTCGGTCGGCTGGCCGCTGCAGGACTGCACCCACTGATCACCGTCATCTGATCGGCCCTCGGCTTTCCCGCCGGGGGCCGTGTCAGTTTCTGGTGTCGCGACGCAGGGGATGGGTGTCGGGCACCTCAACGAAGATGAGTGTGACACCGTCGGGGTCGGTCACGTGCATTTCGTGAAGGCCCCACGGCTCTTGGCGCGCTGACCTCGCGATCGGCACGCCGCGCCCGGTGAGCTCCTTCTCGGTGGCGTAGACGTCGCGCACTTGCAGCCACATCGTGCCCGCGGCGTTCGGCCCGCCGTGTCCCGCCAACTCGATCAGTGACTGGCCCGCGTAGAAGAC
>DATEIG010000282.1:0-6521 GCA_035279185.1 Mycobacterium sp. | reverse complement strand
CCGTTGAAGGTGGCCAGTGTCCTGTCGAACTCCTGGGTCACCTCGGTGTCCATGTGTTCGGAGATGACCTCGAGGCGGCGCTGCCGCAGATCGTCGGCGATCATCTGTCAACTGTAAGCCGACGCCGGAGGGTGTCAGGACAGATATCGATGGCGTTAGTGTTGCCCATGGGCAACGAGCACCTGATTCCGGAACTGGCGCCGTACTGGAAGCGTCTGGACTTCCCGCAACTGCTGTCGCGGCCCTCGGCTTTCCTGTCCATCGCTCAGAACAACTGCGTCTACACCCCCGGCGGAAAGCTGTACGGCGAGCGTCACGACCAGCGCGGCAGTCTGGCCGCGACGGTCCGCGCGGTGCGGGCGGCGCGCAAGTCCGACAGCTTCCGGTCCTTCAACTGGGTCGGCTACTCCGAGTACCGCGACGACTATCCGAAGTCGGCGCTCGACGAAGTGCAGTACGCGGCGTGGACCGAGGGCGACGACGCCGACGCCGAGCAGATCGCGTGGGACAACGAGCTGGTACCCGAGCTGCGCGAGCTCGTCGAACCCGGCGACAACGAGTTCTTCGAGGTGGCGTTCCAGTCGGCGTTCATCGGTACCCAGCTGCCGCTGGAGCTGACCCGCAAGCGCATCGAGGTCATCGTCATCACTGGGACACACCTGGACTGGTGTATCGAAGGGAACGCCCGCGCCGCTCGGGATTTCGGCTACGTGCCGATCATCATCGGCGATGCCACCGGTGCCGAGACGGTGGAACAGGAGAAGGCCGCGTTCGAGCGGATCAACCGGTACTTCGCGCCGGTGATCACCTCTCGTCAGTTCGTCGAATTCCTGGGCTTCGACGACGAGTGACGGCTACGCGTCACGCAAGGAACTCAGCCGGCGACGTCGCCAGCTTGTGCCGACGCTGCCGCTCGATGGCCGCCAGGTAGAAGGCCCACGCGGATGCCGAGCTCGCGAAGAGGATGAAGCCCAGAAACAACCACGCATGCTTGATGTCTCGGCGTCTGCCATCGACGATGAGCCACACCGGGAAGATCAGCACGCTCATGATCGTGTAGTCCTGGCTGGCGGAACTGGCGGCCGGATTGTCGTACCCAAGCGTGATGAACTCCGACCAGCTGCCGGGTCCCCAGATGAAATTGTGGAGCCCACCGCCAGCGGGCGCGTATTCGGCGACGTACTGGTTGTTGAAGTAGTAGCCGAGCACCAGACCGCCAATGCCGCAGACGTAATAGAAGATCTCGAGCTTCGAGAGCTGCGGACCCGATGTGAAACGCCGGTAGATACCCGGGTTCGTCTTCACGATGACGGCGGCGGTTGCGAAGCCCAGCACCAGGTGGATGATCAGCGAAATCATGAGCGGAGTCTTTCGGCCGATCTGAGTTTTGTCAATATTGACATAACTGCCGTGGGGTACCTTCAGCCCATGGCGCGACCTGCCCAGACGGCGCGAAGCGAGCGCACACGCGAGGCGCTGCGGCGCGCTGCCGTGGTGCGATTCCTGGCCCAGGGTGTCGAGGACACCTCCGCCGAGCAGATCGCCGCCGATGCCGGAGTGTCGCTGCGCACCTTCTATCGGCACTTCGCCAGCAAGCACGACCTCCTGTTCGCGGACTACGACGTCGGCCTCCACTGGTTCCGGTCGGCGCTGGCCGAACGCTCGGCCGACGAGTCCATCATCGAGGCCGTCCAATCCGCGATTCTCGCCAGGCCGTACGACGATTGGGCCGTCGCGCAGATTCCGTCGCTGCGCGCGCAGGAGCTCGACCCCGGCCGGATCGTCCGGCACATCCGCCAGGTCGAGGCGGAGTTCGCCGATGTCATCGAGGAACACCTCGGCGGCGACGACGCGCCGCACCCGGGCACTGACGACCGCATGCGGATCACCGTGATGTCCCGGTGCATCGCCGCCGCGGTGTTCGGTGCCATGGAGGTGTGGATGCTCGGGGACGACCGCTCGCTGCCGGAGCTGACGCGGCTGACCCGTGAGGCGCTGCAGACACTGCAGAAGGGCATCGGCGACGCCGGTTAGGACAAAGTTTCGTCAATATTGACAAAACTTTGTCGTCGTGTCAGCCTCAGCCCATGGCGGACTTTGACGCGATCGTGGTCGGCGCGGGCCACAACGGACTGACAGCAGCCGCGCTCCTGCAGAAGGCCGGCCTGAAAACGCTGTGCCTCGACTTCAAGCTCTACGCCGGCGGAATGGCCTCCACCGTCGAGCTTTTCGACGGGTACAAGTTCGAGATCGCCGGCTCCGTGCAGATTCCGACATCGGCGACGGTCAGCCGCGAGTTGGGGCTGGACACGCTGCCGACCGTGGACCTCGACGTCATGTCGGTGTCACTGCGGGGTGTGGGCGACGAGCCGTTGATCTACTACACCGACCCGATGAAGCTGCTGACGCACATCAACGAGGTGCACGGCGCGGAGGCGGTCAACGGGATGGCCGGTCTTATGGCGTGGTGTCAGGCGCCGACGCGCGCGCTCGGACGGTTCGACGCCGGCGTGCCCCCGAAGACCTTGGACGAGATGTATGCCTGCGCCACAAACGAATTCGAGCGATCGACCATCACCGACATGTTGTTCGGATCGGTCTGCGATGTGATCGACCGGTACCTGCCGGACAAGGAGAAGAACGGCGCGTTGCGCGGCATGCTGTCACTGCTGGCCTGCAACACCACCTATCGCGGGCCCGCCACACCGGGCACCGCGGCGGCGTTGGCCTACGGGTTCGCCGTGCCGGACGAGAACGCGCTGCTGGTCAAGAAACTGCAGGGCGGCATCGGCGCTCTCACCGCGCACCTTCAGAAGTTGTTCACCACCCATGGCGGCGAATTGCGGCTCCGCAGCAAGGTCGACGAGATCCTGGTGGCGGACGGTCGCGTCACCGGAGTCCGTCTCGAGGACGGATCGACGATCACCGCGCCGATCGTCATCTCGGGCATCGCGCCGGACCTGACCGTGAACGGCCTCGTCGACTCCAGCGCGGTGCCCGCCGACGTCAAAGAACGGTTCGCCCGGTCCGACCACCGCGGCAGCTATCTGCAGATGCACTTCGCGCTGGACGGCATACCGGAGTTCGCGGCGCCGTACGAGGTGCTCAACGATCCCGAGATGCAATCCAACATCGGCATTTTCAGCACACCCGAGGAGCTGCAGCAGCAGTGGGAGGACGCGAGGCGGGGCATCGTGCCTGCCGATCCGTCGATCGCGCTGCAGATCCCGTCGGTCAACGATCCCGGCCTCGCGCCGGAGGGCAAGCATGCGGCGTCGGCGTTCTCGCTGTGGTTTCCGATCGCGGACGCGAGGAGCGACTCGGCGAGAGAAGAGAGCCAGTCGAGCTATGGCGACATGAAGACCGAGATGGGGCAGCGGGTGATCGACAAGATCACCAGGCTGGCACCGAACTTCGAGAGCCTGATCGTCCGACACACCACGTTCACGCCCAAGCACATGGGCACCATGTTCGGCGCGCCCGGCGGCGACTACTGCCACGGCCTGATCCACCCCGACCAGATCGGCCCCAATCGGCCCGGCCCGAAAGGCTATGTCGACCAACCGATCCCGGTCGACGGACTGTATCTGGGCAGCGCGGGCTGCCACGGCGGGCCCGGTATCACGTTCATCCCCGGATACAACGCGGCAAAGGCGGCCCTCGCCGACACCTGATCGGCGTTTCCACCGGCGATCCAGCGGGAAACCAGGCCCGCATGGGGTTGACGGTCGCAGTCACGGGTCCGACGGGTGAGATCGGCATTTCGGCGGTGGATGCGCTCGAGGAGCATCCGGATGTCGAGCGCATCATCGGGATGGCCCGACGCGCCTTCTCGCCCGAGGCGCGCGGCTGGACCAAGACCGAGTACCGGCAGGGCGACATCCTCGACCGAGACGCCGTCGACGCACTGGTCGCCGACGCCGACATCGTCGTCCACCTCGCTTTCATCATCATGGGGTCGCGCGACGAGAGCGCGCGCATCAACCTCAGAGGGACGCGCAACGTGTTCGAGGCCGCGGTCGCATCGCCGCGAACGAGGCGGCTGGTGTACACCTCGTCGGTCGCCGCCTACGGGTATCACCCCGACAACCCGGTGCCGATCACCGAGGACGTTCCGCCGCGCGGCTCGCCGGAGCACTACTACTCCGAGCAGAAGGCCGCGTGCGAAGCGGCGCTCGCCGAGGTGACGGCCGGGTCGTCGCTGGAGGTGTATGTGCTGCGGCCGTGCATCGTCGCGGGGCCCAAGGCGCCCGCACTCGCCGAGGCGATGCCGTGGAACCGCCTACCGGACGGAGTCCGCAAGCTGTCGGGGGCGCTGCCGCTGCTGAAGCCGCCGTTCCCCGATCCGGGTCTCGCTGTCCAACTCGTCCACCACGACGACGTCGCCTCCGCGATAGCCCTTGCCGCAACGACTTCCGCGCCCGCCGGGGCCTACAACCTGGCCGCCGACGGACTGCTGACGTTCTCCGAAGTGGGCGAGGCGCTCGGAGCCCGACCGATCAGGGTGCCCCACCTCGCGGCGAAGGCCACCTCGGAAGTGCTCAGCCGGCTGCCGTTCGTGCCGTCAGGGCTGGAGTGGCTGCACGCGGGACGCGCGTCGACGGTGATGGACACCAGCAAGGCGAAGGCGCAGCTGGGCTGGACGCCGAAGTACACGGCCGCCGAGACGTTGTCGGGGCTTGCGGAGTCGATCTGACTACTGGGTCTGGTCGCCGGTGTCGGCGGGCCCGCTCGGGGTCGCGCCGCCCTCGTCGGACCAGTCGCCGCTGCCGCCCGCGCTCCTGGCGGGATCGCTCACGACATCGTCGTCGGCGTTCTCGGGGCCTGCGTCCGACTCGGCGGTTTCGGGCTTCTCTTTGTTCACGGCGACGGGTTACCCGGTGGCCGTGGCTTTCACTCAGCCGCTGCGACGGCGCAGCTGGTCGGCCCAGTCATTCGGGACCCGGCCGCGCGGGCCGGGCACCGTCTCGTCCTCCGGCCTGCACTCCGGCGCCGCGAGCTCGGGCCCGTCGTAATACTCGTTGGTCCTGTAATTCCAGAACCAGTCCTCGCCGGGCTCGAACGAACGGATGATCGGATGCCCGGTCTCGCGCCAGTGCGCTGACGCGTGGCGCGCCAAAGAGTCGTCGCAGCAACCGATGTGGCCGCAGGCCGCGCACCGACGTAGGTGCACCCACCAACCGCCGGCCGCGTCGCACTCAACACATCCGGTGCCGCTCGGCGGGGCGGCGGGGTCGACGTCGGCGCTCATAGCCAGCCAGCCTACAGACACCGCGGCCATCGGTGGACAACACAAAAAATCACCCCGATTCGATCGGTGCGAGCGAAACCAAATGCGTTGGGACAACCTGCGAATTCCACTTATTGACGCGCGGGTTTGGTCGTCGGCAGTCGTTGACAGCTAATACGGTCCCTCCTACTGTCCGCGCCAGCCTGGCGATTAGGGAACGAGGTCATCGGCCATGACTACAGCCTGGTCGAAGCCTGCGTTCGCGATGGGCGACTTCGTCGTCCAGTCCGGCGAGACGTTCGCGGCCATGTTCCGCCGCCCGTTCGCGCTGCGCGAACTGCTCGACCAGATCTGGTTCGTCGCCAAGGTGTCGATCGTCCCCACGCTGGTGCTGTCCATTCCCTACACGGTGCTGATCGTCTTCACGCTGAACATCGTGCTGATCGAAGTCGGCGCGGGCGACCTGTCGGGCGCCGGGGCAGCATTGGCCTCGGTGACACAGGTCGGCCCGGTCGTCACCGCGATCGTCGTGTCGGGCGCAGGTTCGACAGCGATGTGCGCCGACCTGGGCGCCAGGACGATTCGCGAGGAGATCGATGCGCTGAAGGTCATCGGGGTCAATCCCATTCAGGCGCTGGTGGTTCCGCGGGTCATCGCGGCGACATTCGTTGCACTGATGCTGTATTCGGTGGTCGCCGTCGTCGGCCTGTTCGGGAGCTACTTCTTCGTGGTGTTCGTCCAGAACGTGACGCCGGGCGCGTTCGTCGCGGGCATGACGATCCTGACGGGCCTGCCACAGGTGATCGTGTCGCTGGTGAAGGCGCTGCTGTTCGGGCTGTCGGCGGGTCTCATCGCCTGCTACAAGGGTCTCCACGTCGGCGGCGGACCGACGGCGGTCGGCAACGCGGTCAACGAGACGGTGGTCTTCGCGTTCATCGCACTGTTTCTCATCAACATCCTTGCCACGGCGTTCGGCGTCAAGGTGGCGCCGTGACAGCAGAAGCCCAAAGCCCGTCGTTCGTCGCCAAGGCCGTGGAGGGCGCGGTCGGTCGAACACGGAAACTCGGAGAACAGACAGCGTTCTTCGGTCAAGCGCTGTGGAACACCCCCGACGCCATCCGTCGGTACCCGGACATGGTGCTGCGCCAGATCGCGGGGATGGGGCTGGGCACCGGGGCGCTGGCGGTCATCGGCGGCACCGTCGTCATCATCGGGTTCCTGACGCTGTCCACGGGCGCCCTGATTGCCGTCCAGGGCTACAACACCCTGTCCAACGTCGGCATCGAAGCCC
>DATEIG010000281.1:0-6635 GCA_035279185.1 Mycobacterium sp. | reverse complement strand
CAGAAGATCGAGGACCGCGACGACGTCCGCTCGGTCCGCTTCCTCAACCGCGACGACGCCTACAACGATGCGATCAAGAAGTTCCCGCAATACAAGGACGTCGCAGGCAAGGACGCGTTCCCGGCGTCGTTCGTGGTCAAGCTCGACAATCCCGAGCAGCACAAGGACTTCGACGATTCGATAGCCGGGCAACCGGGCGTGCTCAACGTGCTGAACCAGAAGGATCTGATCGACCGGCTCTTCGCTGTGCTCGACGGACTGTCGAATGCGGCATTTGCGGTGGCGCTCGTGCAGGCGGTGGGTGCGGTCCTGTTGATTGCCAACATGGTTCAAGTCGCCGCGTACACCCGAAGAACGGAGGTGGGCATCATGCGATTGGTCGGCGCCAGCCGCTGGTACACGCAGTTGCCGTTCCTCGTGGAGGCGTGTCTGGCGGCCCTGATCGGCGTGATCATCTCGATCGTGGGCCTGATCATCGTGCGCGCGCTGTTCCTGGAGAATGCTCTCAACCAGTTCTACGAAGCGAATCTCATTGCGAGAGTGGACTATGCCGACATTCTCTACATCTCGCCGATACTCATCTTCGTCGGTGTCGTGATGGCCGGCATCACCGCGTACGCCACCCTCAGACTCTACGTACGCCGGTAGTCGTGGCCAAGAAAGCCGACCCGGAGCGGTCAAGCAACAATCGAGTGGTCGCGACCAATCGCAAGGCGCGGCACAACTACTCGATCCTCGAGACGTTCGAGGCCGGGGTCGCGCTGATGGGTACCGAGGTCAAGAGCCTGCGCGACGGTCAGGCGTCGCTGGCCGACGCGTTCGCCACCGTTGACGACGGCGAGATCTGGCTGCGCAACCTGCACATTCCCGAGTATCACCACGGCAGTTGGACCAACCACGCTCCGCGGCGCAACCGCAAACTGCTGTTGCACCGCAGGCAGATCGACACCTTGATCGGCAAGATCCGCGACGGCAACCTGACGCTGGTTCCCCTGTCGCTGTATTTCACCGACGGCAAGGTCAAGGTCGAACTGGCGTTGGCGCGCGGTAAGCAGGCGCGTGACAAGCGCCAAGACATGGCCAAGCGCGACGCCCAACGCGAGGTGGCCCGCGAAATGGGCAGGCGCGCTAAAGGTATGACCTGACCGCGGACGCGAGGAGCGTGAGACATCATCGGGATCGTCTACGCGCTGGCTTCGGCGCTGGGCTACGGGATCAGCGACTTCGTCGGCGGTATCGCGTCGCGTCGCGTCGCCGCGTTGCGCGTGGTGTTGGTGTCCTACCCGGTGGCGCTGGTGATGCTGCTGGTGATAGCGCTCATCGTCGGGGGCGAGATCTCCCACGGCGCGGTGCTGTGGGGCGTGTTGTGCGGCTTCAGCCAGGCATTCGGCATCTGGTGGTTCTACGCCGCACTCGGTGCGGGCCCGATCTCGGTCGTGTCGCCGTTGACGGCGATTCTCGTCGCGGCCATCCCGGTCGGGGTCGGTCTGGCATTGGGGGAGCGGCCCGCAGCGATCGCGGGCGTCGGTGTCGTGCTCGCCCTGGTGGCGGTGGTGTTGGTCAGTCGGGAAACCCAGGACAAGGACGTCACCCCGCACACGTTCACGAAAAAGGTGGCCTGGCTGACGGTGGGTGCGGGCGTGGCCTTCGGTCTGAACTTCGTGTTGATCGCGCAGGCGCCGCCCGAAGCCAATCTGTGGCCACTGGTGTTCTCGCGGTTGGCGGCGAGCCTGACGGTGCTCGTCGCGGCCGCGGTGAGCGGCAATCTCGCTGTGCCGCAGGGGGAACCGTTGCGGTTGGCGCTGTTGGCCGCTGTGCTCGACGTGGGCGCCAACATCGCGATGCTGTTGGCGCTGCACGCCTCGTTGCTCTCGCTGGCAGGTGTGCTCATGTCGCTGTACCCGGCCGCGACGGTGTTGCTGGCGATCGTGGTTCTTCGCGAGCGGGTGACCCGCTGGCAGGCGGTGGGAATGGCGCTCGCACTGGCAGCGGTCGCGCTGATCGCTGCCGGCTGATCTCGTTGGTCACATGCCGCTGACGCCGGTGACGAACAGGACCGCCCCGATGGCGGCGACGATCGCCGCCGTCAGTTGCCTGCGACGCACGATCACCCAGTCGTGCAGGCGCAGCATGGCCGCATAGGTGGCCGTCGGCGCGACAAGGCTCCCGAGAAGCGGTATCTCGGCGAAGGCGAGCACCACCAGGTGGTAGACGATCAGCGCCGACAACTGCGTCGGCGCATCCTCGCCGGACACCAGGATCGCGGCGAGCGCAGCCACGTACTGAAGCGGCGTCGCCAGCGCCACTCCCGCGAAGAACGCCACCCACAGAGATCCGCCCCGGATTGCGTCGCCTGCCCGCGCTGTCAGTCGAGTGAGCGCGGACGAATCACGCCTGAAAGGCCGTGCGCGCTGGAATCGACGGGAGGGCCTCAGCCCAACCAGCGCCGCGATGAGCAGAGCCACCACGCCGATGCCTATTTCGATCAGGGCGATCGTGCGGTTGTCGCCGGTGGACGGCATGTCCTCCATGAGCTCCAGCGCGAGGTCGCGCAACAGGAACAACGCGCCGAGACCGACGGCCAGCCCCATCGCGAGCCCGCCCAGCCAGAACGCGAGAAGTTGTAGAACAGGCCTCGGGCGCGAGATCACCAGAACGGTGACCCCGATCCGCAAAGGATCGACCATTGCGGCAAGCGCCATCACCAGCACCGCGCCCCACATCACGGGCACGCTACCGGGCGCGCGTGCGCGCAGAGCGGCGAGCAGGAGATTGGCGCTGCCTCGAGTTTGCTCGGTAAGGCATGATTGCAGTGGGGTCGTGGCGGACGGCGTGGAAGGACGGGTCGGTTGTCGGTGACTGGCGGTCAGCTACGCCTCGGGTTGTTTGCCGCAGTCTTCGCTCTGCTGATCGTCAACGCGCTGGGCGTGTGGAGTTACCAGACGGCCCAGTCGCTGAACATCGCGCTGCAAGGCTTCGCCGGTGCGGGTGCCCTGGTGTGCGCGCTCGTTGTGGCGTCCAAGGTCAAAGGCCCGGCGCGGACCTGGCGGCTGCTGGTCGTCGGCGGATTCACCAGCTGGCTGGTCGCCGAAGGGCTGTGGTGGTCCGCGCAAGAAGCGGGAGCGAGTACCGCGCCGTGGCTCGCCGTCGTCGCCTATTTCCTCCCGCCCATCTTCTCGGGGATCGCGCTGGCCATCGTGGCGTTCGGCTGGGACGGCGTGCGCGCTCCGCGCAGCGCACTGAGCTACACGCGACTTCTGGCGATACTCGACGGCGCGGTTGCGGCCCTGTCGTTCGTGATTCTCGTGGTCGTCGCGGGCAGCGGAGGCATGACCGGTGCCGCCGTGCCCCGATCCGACAACAACGCCCTGATGGTCGCGTACGCGGCCGTGGAACTGGTCGTGGTCGTCGGTGCGGTGTTGATGGGGATGGGCTTCCGGGCGGATCGCCCGTACCGGCAGAACTACCTGCTGCTTGCCGGCGGCGTCGTCATGCTCGCGACGTCGGACAGGTTGATCGCCTACCTCACCACCGTCGGCGTCGAGCGGGCCGACCTCTGGGGCGGGTTCGGCTTCGTGCTCGGCCCGCTGCTCATCGGGTACTCGGTTCTGCCGAGGTCGTCGGCGCCGGCCGAGGGCGCAAGCAGGGAGGCGATGAACTGGGTCCAGCTCACGCTGCCCTACATCGGCTTCCTCGGTATCGCCTTCGTCTACGTCTTCCATCTGCTGTTGGGCCATCGGCTGTCCACGCTCGAGCTCTACGCCGCGCTGTTGATGATCACGATCGTCACCGTCCGGCAGATCGTCGCGATGCGTGCCCAGCGCTTGCTGACGCAACGGCTGCTAGAGGCCCGGCGAAGCCTCGCCCATCAGGTGCACCACGATGCGTTGACCGCGCTGCCGAACCGCGTGCTGTTCGCCGAACGGCTCGACCAGGCGATCGCCGATGGGCCGTTCGTGTTGATCTTCGTCGACCTCGACGACTTCAAAGAGGTCAACGACAGGTTCGGCCATGCGGGCGGCGACGAACTGCTGTGTGCGGTCGGGGAGCGGCTGGCCCGGTGCATCGGGGAGGGCGACACCCTGGCGCGCATCGGCGGCGACGAGTTCGCCATTCTGATCACCGGCGGAGACGAGCCACCCGAGGTCGTCGCGGATCGGATCAGGGTCGCGCTACGCGACCCGTTCGCGATCCACGGTTCGTCGATCCGGGTGCGGGCCAGCATGGGCCTGGTCCGGCCGGACCTCACGGCGCCCCCGCCCACCTCCGACGACCTGTTGCGGCAGGCCGACGTGTCTATGTACGCGGGCAAGCGGGTGGGCAAGAACACCGCGGTGATCTTCAGGCCGTCGCTGGGTGTGTCGACGGACTTCCCGACCGCGCTGCGGCAGGCCCAGGGTGGTGTCCCGGCGGGCTTCAGCCTCGCCTACCAGCCGGTGGTCACGCTGCCCGATGCGGCTCCCGTCGCAGTGGAGGCGCTGGCGCGCTGGACGGCACCGAACGGGACCGACATCCAGCCCGACGCATTCGTCGCTGCGGCGGAGGCGGCGGGCCTCGGTGCCGCGCTCGACGCCATGGTGCTCGACTTGGCCTGCAGCGAACTGCAATCCGAAGGTGTCGATCAGGTACTGCATGTCAACATCGGCGCGGCCCGGCTCGGCAGCCTCGACTTCGAGCAGCGGGTGCTGCGCACGCTCGACCGGTGCGGGCTGACCCCGAACCAGCTCGTTCTGGAGATCACGGAGACGGTTCCGGTCGTGGATCTTGCCGACGCCGCGGCCCAGATCGAGCGGCTCAACGCGATCGGCATCAAGGTCGCGCTCGACGACTTCGGGGCGGGCTACAGCTCGCTGACCTATCTGCACGCGCTTCCGGTTCAGATCATCAAGCTCGACCGGGGACTGGCCGTCGGCTCGGAGCCGGCAAGGATCGAGACCCTGTACCGGTCGGTGATCCGGTTGTGCGACTCCCTGGGCGTCGACGTGATCGCCGAAGGGATCGAGTCGACCGCGCAGGCGGACACGGTGTTCACAGCGGGATGCCGACTTGCGCAGGGGCACTTGTTCGGGCGGGCGGCGCCAATCGCGGAACTCGGGGTTTCCGGGGAGGTACCGTCGGGCCGGTGAACAGCCCGTCGCGCCCGTTGTCCCGCCTTGACAAGTCCGACGTACTGAGCGGCCTTTTCGCCAGTTGGGATGCGATCGACGACGTCGTCGGCGACCTGTCCGACGAGGAGTGGTCTTCGGCCACGTCGCTACCGGGGTGGACCGTGCACGACGTCGTCGCGCACGTCATCGGCACGGAGTCGATGCTGCAGGGCGTCAGCACGCCTGAGGCCGACATCGACGTGTCGACGCTCGAGCATGTGCGCAACGACATCGGCGTCCTCAACGAGCGGTGGGTGCGCAAGCTGCGCAGCCTGCCGCACGCCGAATTGCTGGAGCGATTCCGTTCGACGACGGGCGCGCGTCGCGAGGCGCTGACCGCGATGGGCGAGGACCAGTGGCACGAGACGACGATGACGCCCGCGGGCCCGGACAGCTACGGGCGGTTCATGCGGGTGCGCACCTTTGACTGCTTCATGCACGAGCACGACGTCCGCGATGCGGTCGGTGAGGGCACGGCCGATCCGGTGGGTCCGGATGCGCGGCTCGCGCTCGACGAGATGGCCGCGAGCATGGGGTTCGTCGTGGGGAAGCTCGGCAAGGCGCCGGACGGCTCGCGGGTTCGGATCGAGTTGACCGGACCGCTGGCGCGCACCATCGATGTGGCTGTCGACGGCCGGGCGAAGGTGGTCGACGAGTTCGACGGCGAGCCGACGACGACGATCGCGCTCGACGGCCTGCTGTTCACCCGGCTCGCAGGCGGTCGGACGGCCGTCGACCACGACAAGATCACCTACCGCGGCGACGAGTTGGTCGGCAGGCGGATCGTCGAGCACCTCAACTACGTGATCTAGCTGGGACTATTTAACAGCTCGTCATTGTTGTGCCCGTCGGTAGAATGAACTGTCCTGCCGAAGGTCGGCAGGGTGCGCGAGGGGCTGAACGGTTTCGACATCGCGCATCGAATCAAGGGAAGCGTGCCGGTGCAGGCAAGAGACCACCGTAAGCGTCGTTGCAACCAATTAAGCGCCGATTCCAATCAGCGCGACTACGCACTCGCTGCCTAAGCGACTGCGTGTCTGTCAGACCGGGACCGCCCTCGGCCCGGACCCTGGCATCAGCTAGAGGGACCCACCCACGGGTTCGGTCGCGGGGCCCGTGGGGACATCAAACAGCGACTGGGATCGTCATCCTGACTTGTTCGCGTGATCAGGAGATCCGAGTACAGGCATAGCGAACTGCGCACGGAGAAGCCTCGAGGAAGTGCCGTTGGACCCGGGTTCGATTCCCGGCAGCTCCACAGAGAAGAAGCAGGTCAGAGAGATCATCTCTGACCTGCTTCTTGTTTCATGGCTTCCTGATCAAACCGTGCCGGTGTACTTACCGTTCTTGTACTGGTCGATGTGCATCTTCCCGCTGATGTCTGTGTAGGTGCAATCCGAGTACCTGTTGCCGTCCGGTCGCACGCCCGTCTCGTACCTGCCTCCCGCGGACTTGCACTCGGACTTGATGGTGCCCTCGGGAAGCGCG
>DATEIG010000280.1:0-5894 GCA_035279185.1 Mycobacterium sp. | reverse complement strand
CGAGAAGTAGGTCGGCGATCTCGTTCGGGCGCTCGTCGACGACCCAGTGCGAGACGCCGTTGAACTGCTCGTAACGGTAGTCGCCGACGTCGTAGTCGCCGCAGAGTCGCGCGCCCTTCTCCTTCAGCGCGATGTCGTCGTCGGTCCAGACGTGCAGCGTCGGCACCGTCACCTTGCGCGCCACTTTTCGCGGGTTGCTGAAACCGATCGCGCGGTACCAGTTCAGTGCGGCTTTCAGAGCACCGGGCTCCTGCATCAGCTTCATCTCGGCTTCGGCGAGCGGAACGGCATCGGCTGTCTTCGACGCGACGAATCCCCGCACCGCGCGCTTGGTCAGCAGCACCCGCTCCGGCAGCCACGGCAGCTGGAAGAACAGCATGTACCACGACGACAGCGCCTGGCGACTGGTCGCGATGGCCTTCAGGAACGCCGCGGGATGGGGCACCGACAAAGCGCTCAGCGTGAGCAGGCGCTCGGGTGCCTCCTGCGCGACGTACCAGGCGACGAACGCGCCCCAGTCATGGCCGACGAGATGGACGCGGTCCGCACCGCTGATATCGATCAGCCTGAGCACATCGCCGACGAGTTCGTCAGCGCGATAGTCACGCCGTCGCTTCGGCCTCGCACCCGCGGAGTATCCGCGCTGCAGCGGCGCGAGGCAGCGGTATCCGTGCGCGACCAGGCGGTCGATGACCGGCTGGTACATCGTGTGGATCTCCGGGAAGCCGTGCAGAAGCACGACCACCTGACCGTCGGCAGGTCCAGCGTCGATCACGTCGAACACGAGGTCGCCGCGGCGGAACTGTTCCATCGGCTGACCTTAGCGCTCGAAAACCACCTCGTTACGCTGGGCAGTGTGAGCGAGCACAGCAGGTGGCAGGGTCTGACCACCAAGGCGATTCACGCCGGGTTCCGGCCCGACCCGCAGACCGGCGCCGTCAACGCGCCGATCTACGCCAGTTCCACCTTCGCTCAGGACGGCGTCGGAGGGCTGCGCGGCGGGTTCGAGTACGCCCGCACCGGCAACCCGACACGCGCGGCCCTGGAGGCGTCGCTGGCCGCGGTCGAGGAGGCCGTCTACGGGCGAGCGTTCAGCTCCGGGATGGCGGCCACCGACTGTGCGCTGCGAGCGGTGCTGCGTCCCGGCGATCACGTGGTGATGCCCGATGACGCCTACGGTGGCACGTTCCGTCTGATCGACAAGGTCTTCACGAAGTGGGGGATCGACTACACCGCGGTGTCGCTGGCCGACCTCGACGCGGTGCGCGCGGCGATCAGACCGCAGACCAAGCTCATCATCGTCGAGACGCCGACCAACCCGCTGCTGTCGATCGCCGACATCAGCGGCATCGCGCAGGTCGCGGCGCCGTCGAACACAAAGGTGTTGGTGGACAACACGTTTGCTTCGCCTGCGTTGCAGCAGCCGCTGGTGCTCGGGGCCGACATCGTGCTGCATTCGACCACGAAGTACATCGGCGGGCACTCCGACGTCGTCGGTGGGGCGCTGCTCACCAGCGACGGCGAACTCGACGAGGCGTTCGGCTTCCTGCAGAACGGTGCGGGTGCGGTGCCGGGTCCTTTCGACGCGTATCTGACGATGCGCGGGCTGAAGACGCTGGTGCTGCGCATGGAGCGGCACAGCGAGAACGCCGCTCTGGTGGCAGGATTCCTCGACAACCACCCGGCGATCGAGAAGGTGCTGTATCCGGGTCTGCCGAGCCACCCCGGCCACGAGATCGCGGCCAAGCAGATGAGCGCGTTCGGCGGCATGGTGTCGGTCCGGCTCCGCGGCGGCGCTCAGGCGGCCCGCGACTTGTGCTCGCGGACAGAGGTTTTCATCCTCGCCGAGTCGCTGGGTGGGGTGGAGTCGCTGATCGAGCACCCCGGTGCGATGACGCATGCGTCGACGGCGGGTTCACAACTTGAGGTGCCCGACGACCTCGTCCGGCTCTCGGTCGGTATCGAGGACTCCGCGGACCTGCTGGCCGATCTGGAGCAGGCCCTAGGCTAGGGCCTGACGCATCGCCGACGCGGTCACCGCGAGGTTCATTTCCGGCAGCGCCGTCTCGTACTCGTCGATCCAACTGCCGCTGGCGATTTCGCTTGCCCGCATGTGCACCCACCGCCATCCGCGGTCGTTGAGGCTCAGCAGCGCGCCGAGGCCGTCGACCGCGTGCAGCAGCGACACGATCGCCGCTGTCGGGGGCGTCGGCGGTTCCCTGTCGAACAGCGCCGACAGAAGCTCCCCACGTGCCTGGGCGACCCGCTCGCGGTTCACCACCGGCCATGACGACGGGTGATGGCTGAACTTCTTGCCCTGCAACTGAACACGTCGGATCTGACCGGTGTGCTCGAGGAAGCCTGCGATGTTGTCCTGCACGCCGCGGCGCAGCTTGGACACCGCGGCGGCGGGGGTCAGCGGCCGTCGCGCGAGCATTTCGAAGGCGGGATCCATGATCGGGTCGAGCGGCATCGGACCCGCGAGGGCGACGAGCCGACCCGCCGCAACGGGTTCACCGTTCATCGCAGGCCGAATCCGGCACAGCAGCGCGAGATCCAGCAGCACTGCCCCCGATAACACGCGATTGCGTCGTGCCCGGTCCAGACCGGGCTGCGACTCGGCGTTGTCCAACAGCAGTAAGAACAAGTCCTCTGCGATCTGCGCCACGGACGGACTTTAACGTGCTGGCTTCAGAGGGATTTCGTCAGGAGTGGTACGGCTCAGCCTTGACCAGTGTGACCTTGACGGTGTTGCCGTTGGGCACGGTGTAGGTGCGGCTCTCGCCTTCCTTGGCGTCGATCAGCGCACTGCCCAGCGGGGAGGCGGGCGAATACACCTCGAGCTTGCCGTCGCTGACACCCTCCTGCCGGGTGGCGATCAGGAAGGTCTCCTTGTCGGACTTGTCGTCGCCGTAGAAGACCGTCACGACCGAGCCGGGCAACGCGACACCCGACTGCTTGGGCGCCTCGCCGACCTTGGCGTTGTTCAGCAGCTCCTGGAGCTGACGGATCCGGGCCTCCTGCTGACCCTGCTCCTCGCGCGCCGCGTGGTAGCCGCCGTTCTCGCGCAGATCGCCCTCTTCGCGACGGTCGTTGATCTCCGCGGCGATGACGGGCCGGTTCGCGATGAGCTGGTCCAGCTCTGCCTTCAGCCGGTCGTGTGCCTCCTGGGTCAGCCAGGTGACCTGGGTGTCGGTCATGTCGTCGCGCTCCTGTCTTCGTCTTCGCGCTCAGTGAGTGAGAAGTCTGTTTCGTCTGCTGGGGGCCCCCGTGTGTATTGCCGCGTCGGCCAGCGCTCATCAGCGCGCAAAAGCAGCAATACACGGTCCCAGCCGGAACCGTGTATCGGCCAATGCTACCACCGGTGGGTCAGCGGCTTTTCATGAATTAGCTGTTCGCCGTTTGTTGCGTGGTCGGTTCGCGGCCGCTCTCAGGGGGCCACCAGATACCCGGGTACATCCGTCCCGCACCCGTAGACGTCACCGACGACGGGTGGCCTCGTCGACTTGACGGTGGTGGTGATGTTCACGGTGTCCTGCGACGACGGCGGCACCAGGACCTCTCGCCGACCCGTCTCGCTGCCGTCGATCGCGCGCGCCCGCACGATGCAGACCACCGGGCGGGAGGGGTCGGAGCGGGTGACCTTGACCGTCACCGACAGCGTCTCGTCGTCGATGAGCTGGTAGCCGCCCAATTCGCCCTGGGCCTCCCCGCTGCCCAGCCGCTGCGACGCGACGATCGCGACGATCACACCGGCGACGACAACCGCGGCGGTCAGGGCCACCGCCCACCACCGACGTGACCTGCGCGACACGCGCTGCTGCCCGTAGCGTGCTGCGGGACGATCAATCATCGGTCTTTTCAGTGCCCCGTCGGTCGGATACATCCACTAGGACTGGAACTATAGGGGTACTCGAAGCGGTTGAAATCTGTCGAGATGATGAGGAACCACTTGAAGCAACTGCGGATGATGGCGGTGCACGCCCACCCGGACGACGAGTCCAGCAAGGGTGCCGCCACCACGGCCCGCTACGCCGCCGAAGGCGCGCGGGTGATGGTGGTGACCCTGACCGGCGGCGAGCGCGGCGACATCCTCAACCCCGCGATGGACCTGCCGGACGTCCACGGCCGGATGGCGGAGATCCGTCGCGACGAGATGCGCAAGGCCGCCGAGATCCTCGGCGTCGAGCATCACTGGTTGGGCTTCGTCGACTCGGGGCTGCCCGAGGGGGACCCGACGCCCCCGTTGCCGGAGGGCTGTTTCGCGCTGGAACCGCTCGAGGTGCCCACCGAGGCGCTGGTCAAGGTGATCCGCGAGTTCAAGCCGCACGTGATGACCACCTACGACGAGAACGGCGGCTACCCGCATCCCGACCACATCCGCTGCCACCAGGTCTCGGTCGCCGCGTACGAGGCGGCCGCCGACTACCGGCTGTACCCCGACGCGGGCGAGCCGTGGGCCGTCAAGAAGCTGTATTACAACCACGGCTTCCTGCGTCAGCGCATGCAGCTTTTGCAGGAAGAGTTCGCCAAGCACGGGCAGACGGGGCCGTTCGAGAAATGGCTCAAGCACTGGGACCCGGAGATCGACGTGTTCGCGGGCCGGGTGACGACGCGCGTCGAGTGCTCGGAGTACTTCAGCCAGCGCGACGACGCACTCCGCGCGCACGCCACGCAGATCGATCCCGCCGGGGACTTCTTCGCCGCGCCCATCGAATGGCAGCAGCGGCTGTGGCCCACCGAGGAGTTCGAGCTGGCCCGGTCCCGGGTGCCGGTCAGCCTGCCCGAAACCGAGTTGTTCGCAGGGATCGAGCCGGACGATGACTGACACGCTCGTGATGATCGCCGGGCTGCTCGCCGACGAGGCGCCCCGCGACACCGGACCCGACTTCGGTAAGGCCAGCCCGTTCGGCCTGCTGATCGTCGTACTGCTGCTGATCGGCACCTTCCTGCTGGTGCGAAACATGAACAGCCGGCTCAAGAAGCTGCCGGAGTCGTTCGAGAAGGACGACGCCGCCGACGACGACACCGTCGAGCCATCGGATACGGACGGCAAGGCGCCCTGATGTCGCCCGCTGGCAACCTCCTCGTCGAGGCCACCAGCCCGTACCTGCGCCAGCACGCCGACAACCCCGTGCACTGGCGGGAGTGGAACGCCGACGCGCTGGCCGAGGCCGCGCAGCGCGACGTGCCGATCCTGCTGTCGGTCGGCTACGCCGCCTGCCACTGGTGTCACGTGATGGCCCACGAGTCGTTCGAGGACGAGCAGGTGGCGACCGCGATGAACGCGGGCTTCGTGTGCATCAAGGTGGACCGCGAGGAGCGCCCCGACATCGACGCGGTGTACATGAACGCCACCGTCGCGCTGACCGGCCAGGGCGGCTGGCCGATGACCTGTTTTCTCACCCCCGACGGCAGACCGTTCTTCTGCGGCACCTACTACCCGAAGCCGAACTTCCTGCAGTTGCTCGCCGCGGTCAGCGACACCTGGCAGCAGCGGCGCGACGAGGTAGAGCAGGCGTCCGACCGGATCATCGGCGAGCTGCGGTCGATGGCCTCCGGTCTGCCCGGCGGCGGGCCGGAGGTCACGCCCGAACTGTGCGACCAGGCCGTCGCGGCGATCCTCGCCGACGAGGACACCGGGAAAGGCGGATTCGGTGGGGCGCCGAAGTTTCCGCCGTCGGCGTTGCTCGAGGCCCTGCTGCGCAACTACGAACGCACCGGCGACCCCGCACCGCTTGCGACCGTCGAACGCACCGCGACCGCAATGGCGCGCGGCGGCATCTACGACCAACTGACAGGCGGGTTCGCTCGCTACAGCGTCGACGACGCCTGGGTGGTGCCGCATTTCGAGAAGATGCTCTACGACAACGCCCTGCTGTTGCGCGCCTACG
>DATEIG010000279.1:0-8984 GCA_035279185.1 Mycobacterium sp. | reverse complement strand
GCTCGTCTCCGACGACCCGTTCCCCGAACCCGCCTCGGTCCGCAAGATGGCGGGCGAGCTGTACGTCACCGAGGCCGCCGTCAAACAGCACCTGCAGAACATGTACGACAAGTTCGCCATCCCCACCGAGGGAGACCGCCGGGTGCGGCTCGCGAACGAAGCTCTTCGCCGCGGCGCCGTGACCATCGCGCAGCTGCGCGGCGAGGGCTAGGTGAAGTCCAGCGCTTCCACCGTCGCGACAGCACCCTCGTGCGTCGGCCGGTCGGCGCCTCCGATGCAGTAGAGCGTCGAGCCGACGGCGGCAACCACCTGGCCGTGAACCGGCGTGTTGATCGGGGCGACGGTTGTCCATTTGCCGCTGGAGATGTCGTACATCTCGACCGTCGCCAGCACCCGCGTCGGCTCCTCGCCGCCGACGGCCAGGATCCGGCCGTCGAGGAAGGCGGCGCCGTAGCTTCCGCGCGGCGTCGGCATGTCCGGCAGCTTGTCCCACGCCCCCGATGCCGGATTGAACCGCTCGAACGCGGCGGAGTTCTCGTCCGCCGACAGGTTGCGCCCGCCGACGGCGTACACATACACCCCATCCGACACCGCAGCCAAATGCTCTCTGGCAGTGGGCATTTCGGGAGCATCGGACCAGGACTCGCCGTCGAACACCTCCGTCGGCTTGACCAACTGTTTCTTGTCCTGTCCGCCGACGACAACGAGCTTGTCGCCGACGGCCGCCGCTGCTGCTGCGGCCCGTCCGTGCTTGAGCGCCGGAAGCTCCTCCCAGGCGCCGTTGCGGAAGGCGAACACCTTGTTCGACGCGTCCGAGAGGTTGTCGCTTGCCCCTCCGATGACCACCATCTCGCCGCGGTACGTCGTCGCCGTCGCATGGTGCAACGGCACCGGCAGCGGCGGGCGCTCCTGCCAGGCACCGGTTTTCGCGTTGTAGCTCTGAACGGTCGTCAGTGTTTCACCGTGGCGCAGACCGCCGGCGATCCAGATCTCGTCGCCGAGCACCGCCCACGCCATCATCAGCCGCTCCGCAGGCGCATCCGGCAGCATCCGCCACTCGGCGGCGGGCTGCGGCTTGCGCGGCGCCAACTTCATCGACTCGGCCGACGACGTGATCTGCGAGTCGCCGGGGCCGTTCGCTCCACCGATCGCATACACGGTCTTGCCGACACCGGCCACCGCCATGCCGTGGCGCGGAGTCGCCAAGTCCGGCAGGCCGTTCCAGGACTGGGTGGCGAGGTCGAGCGCGACGACACTCCGCAGGACGTTGTCGCCGGACACCCCACCGACGACCACGAGCCTGCCGTCAGCCGTCGCGACACCGAAGTCGCTGCGCCGACCGGGCAGCTCGGGCAGGCTCGTCCACGTATTGGCAACGGGGTCATAGGATTCGACCGTCGCCAGGTCGGACGTTCCTGTGCTGCCCCCGAGGGCGTAGACGACCTTGCCGTCGGACGCCGCGCCCAGCATCTGCCGCGGCGTGGGAATCGGCGCGCCCGGTTTCCATGAGCCGCCGTCGAAGATCTCGGTCGAGTTCAACAGTTCGCCCGCGGCGTTCACACCGCCGGTGACGATGATCCGGTCACCCACCACAGCGGCGGCCGCGGCGGCTCTCGGCTCGAGCAGCGACGGCAATTCGGTCCAGCGGCTGTTGACGACCCGCCAGACCTTGTCGGTCGCCACCTTCGAATTGCCGCCCTCGGTGCGCCATCCGCCGAGCACCACGGGCGTGTCCTGCCATGTCACCGCCATCGCGTGCGCAACGGGTACGGGCAGCTCTTCGCCGCTCTTCCAGCTGTCGATCGCCGGGTCGTAGCCCTCGTGCTTGCCGGTCACCCGGTTGTCGGCGCCCATCCCGCCGAACACCCAGATGGTGCCGTCGGCCTGGGTGGCGGCCACCGCATCGCGGGCGACGCGCGCGTCGGCGATCGGTGCCCACGTCGGCGGCGGCTCGGCGGTGGGCTGCGTCGACGCGGCCTGGGTCGGACCGTCGTCGCGTGACGTGACGATGAAGACGCCTGCGATCACCAGAACCGCAACCGCGGCCACCGCCGCCGCGGCGATCAGCAGCTTCTTGCGGTTGTTCTTCTCGGTCTTGACGATCGTGGTCCGCGGATCCCCCGGCGGCGCGGGCCATTTGAGGCTCGACTGGCTGACAGATGCGGTGTGGGCGAACATGTTCGGCTCCGGCGGGGGCAACTGACCCGTGTGCACGCCGGCCGGAATCGACTTCTCGTCGGGCAGCCCGCTCGGGCCCGACGGCTCGAGCGGTAGGGACTGCGTGCCACCGGTCTGCTCAGGATGGTCGCCGTGCTCGCTGAGCGCCATCGTGTCGGGCGTCAACCCGTTGTGCCGCTGAACGAACTGCAGCTCTCGACCGAATTCCGCTGCGCTGGGGTATCTCTGGGCCGGCTCGACCGACATCGCCTTCTCGATGGTCGCGCACAGGTCAGCGGGTATGCCACCCGGCCGCAGGTCCGGTACGGGCGTCGAGGTGATCCGCAGATAGTGCGCGATGAGGTCCTCGTCGGCCTTGCGCTCGTGCGGCGCCCGGCCCGCGATCAGCGCGTACAGGGTGGCGCCGAGGGAGTACACGTCGGCCGCTGCCGTCGGCGGATTGCCTGCGAGCACCTCCGGCGCGGTGTAGGACAGCGTCCCGGTGAAGTAGCCGGTGACCGTCTTGTATCCGCCCGCGATACGCGCGGTGCCGAAGTCGCTCAATTGCGGTTCGCCGTAGTCGTTCACGAGGATGTTCGCGGGTTTGATGTCGCGGTGCAGCGTGCCCGTCCGATGGGCGGTCTCCAGCGCGCCGCACACCTTCACCCCGATCCGCATCACGTCGGGCCACGCGATCCGGCCTTCCCGCCGCACGCGCTCGGCCAGCGAACCCGTCGTGTGATACGGCATCACGATGAACGGCCGTCCGCTCTCGGTGACCCCGACCTGCAGGATGTTCGCGATGTTCGGGTGGCCCGACAGCGCGCCCATAGCGCGCCCCTCGCGCAGGAAACGCTCGCGGTCGTCCTCATCCAGGTCGGAGGCGAGCAGCTTGATGGCCACACTGCGCCCGAGCGACTGCTGATAGCAGCGGTAGACGACACCGCTGCCGCCCCTGCCGACTTCTACGGCGTCGGTGAACCCGGCGGCGGCCAGTTCGGCCGCGATCCCGCTCATGGTCTAAAGGTACCGAGCAAACACACCGTGAACTGGCACTTTCGCACTATGGCGCGGCGGTGTGAGGCGATCGCTCGCTAGGCTGGCCGGGTGGCCCGAAAATATGCGACCGCCGATGCCGTCGACCGCTCAGAACTGGTCGAGTTCGTCCGGCCGCGACACCGGATGGTGCTCACGACGTTTCGCTCCGACGGTTCCCTGCAGAGCTCCCCGGTCTCCGGCGGCGTCGACGCCGAGGGTCGAATCGTCATCGCCAGCTACCCGCAGCGCGCGAAGTCGGCCAACATCCGGCGACGGCCGACCGCGAGCGTGACGGTGCTGTCGGACGACTTCAACGGCCCCTACGTGCAAGTCGACGGCGACGCCGAGGTGATCGACCTGCCCGACGCCGTCGAACCGCTCGTCGAGTACTTCCGGTCGATATCCGGCGAGCATCCCGACTGGGACGAGTACCGCCGGGCGATGATCGAGCAGGGCAAGTGCCTGATCCGGGTGACCCCGCGGCGGTGGGGTCCGGTCGCCACGGGCGGGTTCCCGCCATCCTGACCGGTCGGGCTGGACGCGACGGGTGGCCGCGGCTGTGGTAGTCAGGCAGGGTGGCCGCGTTGCGTCAGATAGTCGGTCAAACTATAGTCTGGACAAGTGTCCAGTGACTTGTCGTCGGCTTCGACCGCAGGTCGTGAGGGTTAAGCGGGCTCCCCGCAGGTCCGGAGTGAACTGAGTATGCGCGTTGCCTTGCTGTCCTACCGGAGCAAGACGCACTGCGGTGGACAAGGCGTTTACGTCCGCCATCTGAGTCGTGGTCTCGTCGAGTTGGGTCATGACGTGGAGGTGTTCTCCGGTCAGCCGTACCCCGACGGGCTCGACCCGAGGGTGCGTCTGACGAAGGTGCCGAGCCTCGACCTCTACCGCGAGCCCGATCCGTTCCGCGTCCCGTGGCCCAACGAGATCAAGACGACGATCGATCTCCGCGAGCTGCTGACGACGTGGACGGCCGGCTTCCCCGAGCCAAAGACGTTCAGCATGCGCGCCGCGAGGGTGCTGGCCGACCGGCTGGCCGACTTCGACGTGGTCCACGACAACCAGTGCCTCGGGACCGGCCTGCTGAAGATCGCCGACCTCGGCTTGCCCGTGGTGGCCACCGTGCACCACCCGATCACGCGCGATCGTTTGCTCGACGTCGCCGCCGCGAAGTGGTGGCGCAAGCCGCTGGTGCGGCGCTGGTACGGCTTTGCCGAGATGCAGAAGGAGGTCGCGCGCCGGATCCCTGAACTGCTGACGGTGTCGTCGACGTCGGCGGCCGACATCGCCCAGGACTTCGCGGTGTCGTCGGATCAGCTCCATGTCGTCCCGCTCGGTGTCGACACCGAGCTGTTCAAGCCCGCCGAGAAGCGGGTGCGCAACCGTGTCATCGCGATCGCGAGCGCCGACGTCCCGCTCAAGGGCGTCAGTCACCTGCTCCATGCGATCGCGCGTCTGCGCGTCGAGCGTGACCTCGAACAGCAGTTGGTCGCCAAGCTCGAGCCCAACGGCCCCACCGAGAAGCTGATCGCCGAACTCGGTATCTCCGACATCGTGCACAGCTCGAGCGGGCTGTCCGACTCCGAGCTCGCCGATCTGCTGGCCTCTGCCGAAGTCGCCTGCATCCCTTCGCTTTACGAGGGCTTTTCGCTGCCCGCCGTCGAGGCGATGGCCAGCGGGACGCCGATCGTGGCGAGCCGGGCGGGAGCGCTGCCCGAAGTGGTGGGATCCGACGGCGAGTGCGCCCGCCTGGTCACCCCGGCCGACGTCGACGAGCTCACGGCGGTCCTGGGCGAACTGCTCGACTCCCCGCTGGAGCTGCGTCGACTGGGCGCGAACGGCAGGCAGCGTGCACTCGACGTGTTCAGCTGGGAATCGGTGGCGGCGCAGACGGTGGCGGTGTACGAGATGGCACGCGAGAGGGTGGGCCGATGCTGACCGTCGACTATGACCTGCTCGGGGTCGGTGCGGGCACGAAGGTGATCGACGTCGGCTGCGGCGCGGGCAGGCATTCGTTCGAGGCGTTCCGCCGCGGCGCGGACGTCGTCGCCTTCGACCAGAACGCGTCGGACCTGAACGACGTCGACGAGATCCTGCAGGCGATGAAGGCGCAGGGTGAGGTGCCCCCGTCGGCGACGGCGGAGGCAGTGAAGGGCGACGCGCTCGACTTGCCTTACGGCGACGGCACATTCGACTGCGTCATCGCGTCGGAGATCCTCGAGCACGTGCCGGAGGACGACCGGGCGATCTCCGAACTGGTGCGGGTGCTGCGGCCGGGCGGCGTGCTCGCCGTCACCGTGCCGCGGTGGCTGCCCGAGCGGATCTGCTGGGCGTTGTCGGACGAGTACCACGCCAACGAGGGCGGCCACATCAGGATCTACCGCGCCGACGAACTGCGCGACAAGGTGCTGGCCCACGGTTTGGAGTTGACCCACACCCACCATGCACACGCTCTGCATGCGCCGTTCTGGTGGCTGAAATGTGCTGTGGGGACGGAGAAGTCGGATCACCCAGCGGTGACGGCCTACCACAAGCTACTGGTGTGGGACATGGTCAGCCAGCCGTGGGTGACGCGAACGGCGGAGTCGCTGCTCAATCCTGTGATCGGGAAGAGCGTCGCGTTGTATTTCCGCAAGCCGGAGGAGTCCGGTGCTGGTTCCTGACGTCCCCGGTGTCGCCGGTGTCCTGACCCCCGCCCAGTGCAGGCAGACGGCGCAGTCGATCGCCGACACCCAGGAGTCGTCGGGCGCCATCCCGTGGTCGGACGGCGGGCACACCGACCCGTGGGACCATGTGGAGAACGCGATGGCGCTGACGACGGCGGGACTGCTGGAACCCGCACGCGCAGCGTTCGATTGGTGTAAGACCACCCAGCGCGCTGACGGTTCGTGGCCGATCCAGTTGCGCAACGGTGTCGTCGAGGACGCCAACAGCGACAGCAACTTCTGCGCCTACATCGCGACCGGAGTGTGGCATCACGTCCTGCGCACCGGTGACCGCCGGTTCGCCGAGGAGATGTGGCCGGTGGTGGTCAAGGCCGTGGACTTCGTGATCGACATGCAGCGACCGAGCGGCGAAATCGTCTGGGCGCGCAGCGATTCGGGGTTGGAATCGGATGCGCTGCTGACCGGGTGCGCGAGCATCTACCACAGCCTGCGGTGCGCGCTGGCGCTCGCGGACTACTTCGACGAGCCGCAGCCGGAGTGGGAGGTCGCGGTCGGCCAACTGGGTCACGCCATCGCCCACCATCCCGACTTGTTCGTCTGCAAGGACCGGTGGTCGATGGAGTGGTACTACCCGGTGCTCGGTGGCGCGCTGAGGGGTGCGGCGGCCCGCGCCCGCATCGACGAGCGGTGGAACGACTTCGTCGTACCGGGCCTGGGGATCCGGTGTGTGGACGACCGGCCGTGGGTGACCGGCGCCGAAACCTGTGAACTGGTAATGGCTTTGGATGCCATCGGTCAGACGGCGCGGGCCCATGAGCAGTTCGCGGCCATGCATCATCTCCGCGAGGAGGACGGCTCGTATTGGACGGGTCTCGTCTTCGCCGATGGCAAGCGGTGGCCAGAGGAGCGCACGACATGGACCGGCGGTGCGATGATCCTGGCCGCCGATGCACTGTCGCGCACGACCGCCGCCAACGGCATCTTCCGCGGTGTCGATCTGCCGCGCGGCCTCGAAGGCGAATTCGACTGCGAGTGCGCAACAAGCGGCCGCTGAGCTAGAGCGGTTCTCCCACAGTGCCGGAGACGCGCTCCAGCACACGCATCGATCCGGTTGCCAACACCTCGCGGAAAGCGCCCGACTGCAACGCCCGCTGATAGATGTGGAACGGGGCCTGGCCACCCTCGTCGGGATTCGGGAAGACATCGTGGATCACCAGCGCACCACCGATGTCGACCCAACGGGCCCAGCCGTCGAAGTCGCGCTGCGCGGCCTCCTCGGTGTGGCCGCCGTCGATGAACAGGAACCGCAACGGTGTTCGCCACCCACGGGCGACCACCACCGACTTGCCGACCACCGCGATGACGTGCTCGTCGAGGTCTGCCGAGTCGAGCGCGCGGCGCAGCGACGGCAGCGTGTCGAACCGCCCGCTCACCGTGTCGACGAGCGAGGTGTCGTGGTACTCCCAGCCGGGCTGGTGTTCCTCGGAACCGTGGTGATGGTCGATGGTGTAGAGCACCCCGCCGCTCTGTTCGGCGGCGGCGCCGAGCATGAGCGTCGACTTGCCGCAGTAGGTACCTATCTCTACCCCGACACCCTCACCGAGGTAGCGCAGCGCCGTGTCGTAGAGCGTGCGGCCCTCGTCGGCGGGCATGAAACCGGTGACCTGTTCAGCGAGCGCGAACAGCCTGGCGGCCGATGGCGGGAGCGTGTCGGGATTACTCATCGCGTCCAACTTACCGTTGCTGGTGAGGGGTGCTTGTAGTAGCGTCCGGACACGTGTCCGATCCGGGTCTGGAGTCGACCAGGCGCCGTCTGACCGCCAAGCAGGCCGACACCGTGGACCGCCTCGGCAGGGCCGCTGTCGACATCCTGACCAGGGACGGTTTCGGCGGTCTCACCGTGAGGCGGGTCGCCGCCGAGGCCGGGGTCGGCGCCGCGACGGCCTACACCTACTTCTCGTCGAAGGAGCATCTCGTCGCCGAGGTGTTCTGGCGCAAGCTGGCCGCCGCCCCGCCCGCGGCAGACGACTCCGACGACACCGCCGGCCGGGTGATCGACGTGCTGCGGCACATCGCGCTGCTCGTCGCCGACGAACCCGAGTTCGCCGGTGCGGTCACGACTGCGCTGCTCGGGCGCGACCCCGACGTCGAGGTGTTGCGGCTGCGCATCGGCCGAGACATCCACGATCGGCTGTTGGCGGCGCTGGGCTCGGACCGCGATCCCGACGTGATCGAGTCGCTCGAGCTGCTCTATGCCGGCGCACTGGTCCGGGCGGGCATGGGCTACGGGTCCTACGCCGACATCGCCGACCGCTTGGAGAAGTCCGCCCGGCTAATGCTGAGCTGACGACATACCGAGTATCGCGGTCGACGCCGTCACCGCCGTCTCGGTGATGCCGCGCACGTCATGGCCGTCCTCGACGAAAAGCGCTGTCAATTCCCGTAATCCGCCGACGATGATCAACGCCAGCTGCGGTGTGATCGGCGGCAGGTCCGCCCGCCGGAAGCCGGGGCTGTCGCTGAGATCGACCAGCATGTCGGTGAACGCCGTCATCGCCATCCGGTGCAGCGGCTGCGCGACGGCACCGAGCGCCGGAGCCTCACGGATCCAGGTCAGGGTGATCGCGGGGCGCGAGGCGATGTGGCCCACATAGGCGTCGACCGCCTGCCGAATCTGCTGCTGCCAGTGCGCCTCCGGGTCGACCGAGCCCCTGATGCGCTTGATCATCTCCTCGTTGTTGGACCGCAGCAGTTCGATGAAGCAGTCCTCCTTGCTGGAGAACTCGCCGTAGAAGGTGCGCTTCGAGGTACGGGCGTGGCGGACGATGTCGGCGACCGTGGTATCGCGGTAGCCCCGTTCGTTGATGGAGGCGTCCAGCCCGTCCAGCAACCGGCGGCGGAAGGGGCTGATCACGTCGTCGGCAACGACGGAGTCCCGATCCTGAGCGACGGTCACGGCGTCAATCCCTCCTGTGTCTGGCAGGGAAAGCTTGTCACAACACGGTACCGCAGAGTACCGTTTGACAAAACGAAGCGGTACGAAGCAGTACCACAGACCGGTTGGAGTGATGAATTCATGACCGAGACCGCCACCGTGGACACGGACGGCACGTCGGCACCGCA
>DATEIG010000278.1:0-4118 GCA_035279185.1 Mycobacterium sp. | reverse complement strand
GCACCGAGAACAGCTCCGGCAATCGGAGACTCAGCGCTCAGTCTTGACAAACTTCTTGCTGATAATCGTTGCGGCCTTAAGTGCCCTAATTGTACAACAGCGCTTCTCTCTTACTTCTCTGCCGCTCAGTATATTCATCGTCCTCATGGGGTGCTATGGATGCATTACGACTGCGAAGCACTATGAGCGAGCCAACTATCACCTTAGCCAAGCCAGAGCGCTGACTGCGATACTTAGCGAGGCGGGCGTCCTGGGTCCCGAAGATCCTTTAGATGAGGCACGGAGGACTCACCTCGAGGCATTTCCTATACTAGGGCGTGTGCGTTTGCAGGCTCATCCCAATCGGGGGTGTAGGAGTTGGGGTCTGAAGCCGCCGGTCTCGAGCAGGCTTCGGGCGATGTAGTTGGTCAGGTTGCGGAACCCGAGTGCGGAGCCGCGCAGGTGTTCGAGCCGTCCGTTGAGCGCCTCGGTCGGCCCGTTGCTGGTGCCGGGTCGTTCGAAGTAGGCGAGCACGTCAGCGGCTCGCTTCTTCAGGGTCCGGCCCAGGGTGGTGAGCTCGGTGAGCACCTTGGGGACGCCGGCGCTGAGGTCGGTGATCAGCTTCTCCATGAGCTCGCGGCCACGTTGCCGGTCCTCGTGGCGATAGGCGGCGATCATGCGCTGGTAGACACCCCAGGTCGCCTCGACCTCGACGTGAGCGTCATCAACGAACAGCGCGCGTAGCCTGTCGCTCTGCTTGTCGGTGAGCAGGTCCGCGCCGGTGTGCAGCGTGCGCCGCGACTTGTAGAGCGGGTCGTCCCTGAACCCACGGTGCCCGTGGATCGCGAGTTGGACCCGGCGCCGGCACCTGTCGAGGGCGTCACCGGCCAGGCGCACGACGTGGAAGGGATCCATCACCGTGACCGCGTCCGGGATCTCCTCTGCAGCGGCGGTCTTGAACCCGGTGAAGCCGTCCATCGCGACCACCTCGACCGCGTCACGGAAGGCGTCGTCGCGGTCGGCGAGCCAGGTCTTGAACGCCGCCTTCGACCGGCCCTCGACCATGTCCAGCAGCCTTGCTGGGCCGGCGCCATCGCGGACCGGGGTGAGGTCGATGATCACGGTGACGTACTTGTCGCCACGCCTGGTGTGGCGCCAGACGTGCTCATCGACGCCAATGACCTTCACGCCCTCAAACCGCGTGGGGTCGTTGATCAGCAGCCGCTTGCCTTCAGCCAGGACCGCGTTGTTGGCGGTGTCCCACGCGACCCCGAGTCCCTCGGCGACACGGGCGACGGTGAGGTGTGCGACCACGATCCCTTCCAGCGCCCACCGCAGCCCGGTGCGCGAGAGCTTCGCGCGTGGCTCCGCCGCGGCGCTGGTGTCTTGGCGCCACACGTGTCCGCAGTCGGCACAGCGGTAGCGGCGCACTACAACTTCCAGCACGGTCGGTCGCCAGCCCAGCGGCTCGTGGGCCAACCGCCGGATCACGGTGTCACGAGCAGCGCCTTCGCTGCCGCACCGTCGGCACCACTGATCTGGTTCCACCACGCGGCACGCGAGGACCGCACGATCCGGTTCAAGTCGTTGTCCGGTCACGCTCAGACCGAGGCCGTCGAGTCGAGCGAAGGCGGTCAGGTCAGGGCGGCCGAAGCCGGCCGGCGGGGTAGCGTCGGACACGTCGAGGTCTTTCGGATGGATGGCGTAGGAACCTCCGTCGTCGGGAGACCTCGACGTCTATCTGCGGACCGACGCGCCCGGCCGACCTACACCGTCATCTGAGAAGACCCCTGAAACGTCTTCGACGACGACGGGACCGGCGAGGAGGAGGGCGCGGTGAGCTAAAGGAATGGAGCTTGCTCGGCTTCGACGCCGCCGCAAGCTCCGGTGAAACGGTCGGTACTGGTCGGTCGTCGTCGGTCACCACCGGATGGCGGCGTCCCCCACGCTCGGCGTTTGCGCAGGTCAGCGGCTCGTTCGCCCAGTGGGCGCATCAAGCGATAGACGCAAAGCCGACGTGATTAGGTCGTCGGTTCCGACAGGCGGCTCCGGCGAACAGCCCCTGACCTGCGGAAACGCAGGGCAGGGGCGGTTCGGTTCTGGTGGTCGCGCGATGCGCTGGCCTCACGGCTCTGCCCGACACCGACGTCGCTCTCCTCTGCGACGGACCCCTCGCCGGCTGAGCGCTCGCGGCCGGCATCCTGTCCGTGTGCCGATAGGCCTCGCACCGCTCGGCAACGCAGCGTGGCGTTGCGTCGCGACCTGGCGACGGCTCGGCGGGGCGCGATCGTCTCGTGCGTTGGCGGACTACGGGAGCTTGGACGCGAGGACGTCGGCCGCCAGGATCTCGGGTGCTGCGCCGAGGAGGTGCTGGTTGGCCATCAGGGCTGCGACGATGGCGCCGTTGGCGTGGGCGTCGCGAGCGGCCTCGTCGGGGAATGCATCGAAGATCCAGAAGGTGTCGGCGTGGGTCCTGACCGCGAACCAGACAATCGTTCCTACTTCTTCGTTGGCGAGCGCGACAGCGCCGGCGAGCAGATCGGCGAGCGCGTCGTGCTGTCCATCGGCCGCGACGATCTTGGCGACGAAGGCATACGGAAGTGATGCGGGTGTGGACATGAGGGGTTCTCCTTGAAGTCGGGGTTCTTCGTGGGGCGAGTTCAGCGTATGACGAGCGAGGGCCGGTGGGGAGTGGCGTATACGGCAGTATTGCTATTGTTCGCGCCATGCGTATCGGACTGATCGCGATCGACGGCTGCTTCGGTTCGGCTGTCGCGTCGGTCATCGACATCGTGCGGGTGGCCGACGGAGCCCGCGGCGATGTCGACCCGCGGATCGACCCGATCGAACTCGCCATCCTCGGACCGAAACGGCGAGTGACCACGACGGCATCGATGACCCTGTCGGTGGACCACCCGCTGTCGGAGTCCGCAGAGTTCGACGTGGTCGTCGTCCCTGCGCTTGGAACCCTCACGGCCGCCGCGACCCACGACGCCCTCCAGAGCCGAGATGCTCGTTCGGTCATCGCCTCACTCGGGCGCCTCGACGACGCGACCACCCGGATCGCCGCGGCGTGCACCGGCGTGTTCGCTGTCGCCGAGACCGGACGGATGCATCATCGGCGGGCGACGACCAGCTGGTTCCTGGGGCCGGAGTTCCTGAAGCGCTATCCGACCGTCGCCCTCGATCTCGACACCATGGTCGTGGTCGACGGGAACCTCGTCACCGCCGGCGCCGCGTTCGCCCACATCGACCTCGCGCTCTCACTCGTGCGATCGATCAGCCCCGACCTGGCCCAACATGTCGCCAAGCTCCTCATCATCGACGAGCGTCCGTCGCAGGCGGCCTTCGTCGCCTACGAACATCTCCGGCACGAGGACCCGATCGTCGTCGAGTTCGAACGCTTCGTGCGCGCCCGCCTGGACGAACCGTTCAACGTCGCCTTCGTCGCGCAGTCGCTCGGCACCAGCCGGCGCACCCTCGAACGACGAGTCCGTGCGGCGCTCAACCTCACTCCGCTCGGCTTCGTCCAACGGCTTCGCATCGAACGAGCTCGGCACCTCTCAGCAACCACGGACCTCACCTCCGCCGAGATCGCGCTACGGGTCGGCTACGCGAACGCCGAGACTCTGCGCTCCCTCCTGCGTAGGGAGCGACGCCGTTCCTGACCTATCGCCATGCCTGTAGCCGGTGTCCTAGTGCTCGACTGGAACCACCTCTCAGCACGTCGCGTCGACGCTCCTGCGTCGCCCCTGGACGACCCACTCGACACGCCCGCAGCACAGGCCATGTGACGTGTCCCGGCTTCCCGGACGGTCGGGGTTGGGTGGCTGTGATGTCGCTGCGTTCTCGTCGAGGGGGTCAGCAGACTCGATCAGGGTCGATTGGGATGAGACGCGAAGGCGGTCAGGTCAGGGCGGCCGAAGCCGGCCGGCGGGGTAGCGTCGGTCACGTCGAGGTCTTTCGGATGGATGGCGTAGGAACCTCCATCGTCGGGAGACCTCGACGTCTATCTGCGGACCGACGCGCCCGGCCGACCTACACCCTCATCTGGGAAGAGCCGCCTATCCGGTTCCGCAGGTGCTCCGGGACCTCGACCGTGACCCGTCGGACCTCGAGCTCTTCCGGGAGTTGTGGCC
>DATEIG010000277.1:0-3382 GCA_035279185.1 Mycobacterium sp. | reverse complement strand
GATGTCGGTTGCGTAACCCTTGTCGTACTGGTCCAGCAGGCCGAGGTTGTGGCACAACTCGTGAGACAAGGTCTCGTGCAACCGACGCGTATCGTGCGCTTCCCAGTCATCGGGGATGTAAACGATCGTGAGATCCCGGTTGAGAGGCAGGGAAATGCCGAAAAGCTCTTGCGTTCCGATGATGTGTGTATCCGGAGACGTCGATGCCGCGGGCCAGACGAAGCTGTCGTCGCCGCCCCCCGGCGGAGCAGGGACCGTACGGACGACGAACACGACGCTGTCGCACTGGGCCAGATCGAGAACCGGCGGATTACCGTCCCCGACGGCGACGGCGTTTGCCGCCACGACCGCCGAGATTATGGAGGCGTCGGTGCTCTTCTTGTCTTCCCACTGGTCTGCCGCTGGGTCGTACTTGAAGTAGCTGGTGAAGCCATTGGGCAGATGAATCGGCTCCGTGATCCCGACGAGATTGATGTCGTAACGACCGTCGGAAGCGTCCTGGTAGTACTGACTCACCGACCGGGTTTGGCCACCCGCTGCGACACCGTCGATCAAGTTGTCGCGTAAGTCGTCGATGATGCTATTCAGTGCCGCACCGGTCGGGTAACGCGCACTCGACGTATCCACAAGCACCACACCGACGTTGCGCGTCCCGAGCGCCTTGTGGACTTCGACGTTCTGGGGGACGGTGAAATCACCGCTGTCGGGTCCTCCCCAGGTACCCTGCTTCGGGCCGCCCTTGACCGCACCCATGGTGGCGAACGGCGGGCCGAGTTTTGTGTTGGTCCAGGTATCCAGGACCTCAAATGTCGTCTCTCCCAACGTCGAGAAGTCGCTGCGGCGGACCGCGGTCAGAACATGCTCGCCGGTTCGCCAGCCCGCGGTGAGCAGGATGGTCGGATTCGCGGGGTCGTAGCCGTTGTCGCGCGACAGGGAGACGAGTGCGCCGGAGTCGTCGGGCGTGATGAGGAAGTCGATGTCCTCCATGACGAGTGACGAGTCGTTGATCTGGACGCCGACGCGTACCCAGCCGGAGATGAACAGCTCGCCGGCGGGCACGGTCATCACGACGGGCGCGTCGGGGTCGCCGAGGTCGACGATCGCAATGCTGTCGCCTAGTCCGAGCGCGAGGCGTTGAGCGCTGATCGGTTGCGCCGCCCAAAGGTCGTCGAGGTCGGTCAGCAGTTCGCCGGGTGTACCGGCGCCGGTGGGGCTTGCGTCCAGAACGCGTCCCGCGGCCCGGTCGGCGATCAGCAGCCGGGTATGGGTGCCGTCGCGCCAGGCCAGGTCGGCGGGACTCCCGAGATCGTCGAACAACAAGTCCTTGGGTGCTCCCGATGTCGCAGGCACCACGAGTTGACCGCCGTCGCCCTGCTGCGCAACCAGGGTGCGATCGGTGTTGTTCTCGATGACGAGCCCGCGTGCGAACGTAAGTCCCTGTCCGATGAGGGTTCCGCCGCTACCCGCGAGGTCCACCTCGAACACGCGCCCGCCCAGGCGGCGTTCGGCGAACCGGACAGCTGTTCCGGCGCTGTTGCAGCGCACTGCGCCGGCGGGGTACTGCAGACTGGCGAGCTTGGTGCCGGGCGATCCGTCGAGCGGTATCTGCAGCAGGCCCGTCGGGCTGCTGGCGACGAAGGCAGTCGATTCGTCGGGGTGAAGGTCCCAGGCCGAGACGGCGGACGGCGCGGTAGCCAGGAGTGTGATGCTCCCTGTAGTGGGATCGATCGAGGAGATGTTCCCCGCTCTCTCGGCGACGTACAGAAGACCTGACGCGCCCACCCGCAGTGCGACGGGTTGCTTGAATCCCGAAGCGGTGACGGTTTTTTCGAGGTCCTCTGACGAACGCGGAAGTTGGGTGTCGACAGACATGGCATTACTCTCCTGACGCGACGATGGCGGCGACAGGACTACGGTCGCCCAACCGCGAGCCGGTGTCATGCGTAATCCACTACGTCAAATTGACGCCGTCGCCACGTCAAGGCGGGCCGTTGCTCGACGGTGTCGGACTAAATGGACATGGCTCGCCACTCGGTCCCGCTGTAGCCGAGGCGCTCTGACCTGTGTTGACGAGGCGCTGCAACAGCGCTGCATCCCCGCTGCAATGTCGCGGCCCGATCCTGAATGTGGTCCATCGAGGGAGACAGACCATGACCGGCATTCAACGTCGAATCCGCCATAAGGTCGTCGAGTGGCTGCGCCGCTACGCGGCCAATGAGATCGCCGGATGGGTCGCGCAGGCTGGTGCCGCCTGGGGTGTCCATGCGCTGACGGGCTCGTATGCCGCCGCCGTTGTCGCGGCGACGATCGGTGCGTCGGTCGGGTACTACGCGGCGGCCTACGCCAACGGGGTTCGCTGGGCGTACCGGGCGCAGGCCGGTCTTCGGTGGCCGATGCGCGTGCTCGTGGCCAACGGTCTCACCGCGCGCAGCATCGCCGTCGAGTTCGGGCCCGCCGAGGCGATCGACAGCATCGCGATCAGGCCGGTCGCGCTGCTTCTCGGGCCGTTGGTCGTCGGGAGCACGGCGGTCGGCTTTGTTCTCGGCAGCGTGGTGGCCGACGTCGCGTTCTACGTGATGACGATTTTCAGTTACGAGCGCTTCACCCGGCTGCTCGTCCGTCCCGCCAGTGTCCCCGCATGAGCATCCGATAGAAGGAGAAAGTGATGGCACAAGTCAGTCCGCTCATGGCCCAGATCTTCGACGATCCGCATGCCCGGTACCGCAGAAGTTCCTCGAAGCGAGGCCGTTTGGAGTCACGGGGACGGGTGTCGCGGTTCAGGCGAAGCTAGCGCTGAGCAGGCCGCGGATCGCGGTGACTGCGGCCCGGCCCGATGTGGCAAGGTCGCGGGCGCTGCCGACGGCTCGGTGGTGCGCGAAATCCGCGCGGCTGAGTTGGGCACGCAGTGTCTCCTCGGCCGCCGAAAGCCGTTTGCGCTCATGGCCGTAGGTAGGGGTCTGTTCCGGCCGAGTCACGGCGCCGAGCGCTTCCGTTGCGACGACGTACTCCCCCAGCTCGGTCAGCGTCGGCACCAGATTGCGCATCGTGGTCAGCAGATACGACCACGATCCGGCGTCGAGGAACCGCTCGATGACGTCGGCGAAGAGCGGCAGCACGTCAGGGGCAGCGGCGGTACGCGATCGCAGGGTGATCGCCGAGACCCGCGCGACGCTCCCGACGTAGGTGCTGCCCGCGGCGTCGGCGAGCTCGATCGCCCGGCTGAACGCCGCCGATGCGGTCGCCGGGTCGTCATCAAGGAGCGTCTCGCCGTGGAGGTAGGCCATCCAGCTCTGCAGGGTGGGGCTGACGGCGGCCTTGGCGTAGCGCCCGTCGAGTTCTTCGAGCTGACGGTCGGCCGCCTCTCGCTCGCCGCCGTAGCCGA
>DATEIG010000276.1:0-4325 GCA_035279185.1 Mycobacterium sp. | reverse complement strand
GTGCCGCCCCACCGGCACGCCAACGCCATCGCGACGAAGCCGACGGCGAGCAGCCCGGGCAGTTTCACCTGGGAGGACAACGTGATCAGCACGACCCCGAGGACAAGCATCGTCAGTGGCTTCCAGCGCGCCCACTCCGCGTGCGATTGCGGCCACGCGAACGGTTTCGGCAGCAGCGGGCGGTCGGCGTACACGCCGCGCAGGGCGACCTCGGTGCCCGCGAGCATCAGGCCGAGCATCAACGCCTCGTTGTGGATGCCCGCCACCAAATGCATGATCAGCAGCGGATTCGCTGCCCCCAGCCACAACGCGCTCACTTCCGCGACGCCGCAGCGGCGTGCGAGCCGCGGCACCGCCCACACGATGAGGCCGACACCGAACAGCACGACGAGTCGGTGCAGCAGCACCGCGAAGACGATGTTGTCACCCGTCAGCGCCGAGATGCCCTGCCCGATCCACAGAAACAGCGGACCGTACGGCGCGGGTGTTTCGCGCCACATCGTCGGCACCGACAGCGTGAACACGTGGTCGAGGCCCAATCCCGTTGCGGGCCCGACCTTGTACGGGTCGAGGCCGTTGATCGCGATTTCGCTCTGCGCCAGATAGGAGTAGACGTCGCGGCTGTACATCGGCGGCGCGATGAGCAGTGGGAGCACCCACAGCGCGAGCGTCCGGTCGAGTTGGCTGCGGGACATCCGACGCTCGCCGAGCGCGAAGCGCCCGAGCATCAGCCACGCCAGCGCCATCATCACCGCGCCGGTGGTGGTCATCGTCAGCGAGACGGTCTGGATGCGCGACGGCAGATTAAGCAGCCGCACGCCGAACGTCGGATCCTGCACGACAGGTCGGGCGCCGACGCCCAGCGCTCCGATGGCCATCAGCACCGTGCCGGTCGCGCCGAACAGTCGGGTGCGCCGCAGCGCCATCAGTTCGGCGTCGTTCAGCGGCGATCCGACGGTCCGTTCATCCCCGTGCCAGCCGGCAATCGAGGTGGACAGAGACCATAGGCGCGCAGCCATCACTGCAGCGTAGCCGTCAAAGCGCGACGATCACCTTGCCGGTGTTGCCGCCGCTGAACAACAGGTTCAGCGCGTCTGGGGCCTTTTCGAGGCCCTCGACGATGTGTTCCGACGACTTGATCTTGCCCTCGGCGATCCAGCCCGCCATCTCCATCTGGGCCTCACCGAACCGGTCGAGGTAGTCGAGGATGATGAAGCCTTCCATCCGGCCCCGGCGCACGAGCAGGCTCAGATAGTTGCTCGGCCCCGGGGGCGGCCCGTCGCTGTTGTAGGTCGAGATCGCGCCGCACAGCACGACTCGGGCGCGCATCGCGATGTTGGCGAGGCAATCGTTGAGGATCGACCCGCCGACGTTGTCGAAGTAGAGATCGATGCCGTCGGGACAGGCCTGGCGGAGCCGCGCGGCGACGTTCTCGTTCTTGTAGTCGATCGCCTCGTCGAAACCGAGTTCGTCGACGATGTGCGCGCACTTCTCGGCGCCGCCCGCGATACCGACGACCTTCTTCGCGCCCTTGATCCTGGCGATCTGACCCGCCGCCGACCCGGTGGCGCCCGCCGCGCCCGACACGACGACCACGTCGCCCTCTTTGATCTGGCCGACGTCGGTGATGCCGAAATAGGCCGTCATGCCGGTGACGCCGAGGATCCCGATCGCGATCCCAGGAGGGACGCCGTCGGGAAGGACCTGCATCGCCCGGTCGGCCGCATCGATGACCACGTGGTCCTGCCAGCCGGTCATGCCGAAGACCAGTTGGCCGGGCTGATACGCGTCGCATCGGCTCTCGACGATCTCGCCGACTCCGCCGCTGCGGATGACCTCGTCGATCTGGATCGGCGGCAGGTAGCTGGGGACGTCGTCCATCCAGGTACGGATCGTCGGGTCGATGGACAGGTAGCGCACTCTGACGAGGGCCTCGCCGTCGGCCAGTTCAGGAACGGGCTCGGTCTCCAGCCGCGTCGTGCGCTCATTCACCAGGCCGCTGGGGCGCTCCGCCAGGACAATGCGCCGATTCTGCTCGCTCATGAGGCCGATCGTAGGTCCGCCCCTCCGTGAAACGACATTCCAGCAGCGAAAGTGCGAGTGGAGACCTGCGCGGATTCCGTCTCGCGAGACGCTCGGGGAGATAAGGGTCACCTTGCTTTACCGCGTTTTGGAATTCCGACACAATGGTGTTGTGAAATTACTGCCCGAGACCGCTGGTGCCGCGAAGGCGGCGGCATCGAGCGAGCGCCACACCCGTGGCGCGATCGTCCAGCTGCTGCTGGAGTCCGGGCCCATCACCGCAGGCGAGATCGGCGAACAGCTCGGCATCTCGGCTGCGGGCGTCCGCAGGCACCTCGACGCGCTGCTCGACGCCGGAGAAGCCCAGTCGAGCGCGGCGGCCGCGTGGCAGCACAACGGCCGCGGCAGGCCCGCCCGCCGCTACCGGCTCACCGCTGCGGGGCGCGCGAAGATGGGGCACGCCTACGACGACCTTGCGGTCCAGGCGATGCGCCAGCTGCGGGAGATCGGCGGCGACGACGCCGTTCGCACCTTCGCCCGCAGGCGCATCGACACCATCCTCTCGGGAGTAACCGAGCGCCCCCACGACGTTGCAGATGACGTTGAATCCACTGTCGATCGTGTGGCAGGAGCTCTGACGAAGGCCGGATACGCCGCCACCGCCACGCAGGTGAGCGGGCCCATCCACGGAATCGAGCTGTGCCAGCATCACTGCCCGGTGTCGCATGTCGCCGAGGAGTTCCCGGAGCTGTGCGAGGCCGAGCGCGAAGCGTTCGCCGAGGTACTGGGGACCCACGTGCAGCGGCTGGCGACGATCGTCAACGGAGACTGCGCCTGCACCACGCACGTGCCGCTCACCGCAGACCAGCTACCACCCCGGCGCACAGCCCAGCGCGCCGAAGCCACCACGAACAAACAAGGAGCGTCGACATGACGACCACGCCCGAGGCCCTGACCCAGGAACAGACCATCGAGTCGCTGGGTCGCTACGGCTATGGCTGGGCCGATTCCGACGTCGCGGGCGCGAGCGCCCAGCGCGGGCTGTCGGAAGCCGTTGTGCGTGACATCTCGAGCAAGAAGAGCGAGCCCGAGTGGATGCTCGAGATGCGGCTGAAGGCACTGCGCACGTTCGACAAGAAGCCGATGCCGAACTGGGGCTCCAACCTCGAGGGCATCTACTTCGACAACATCAAGTACTTCGTGCGGTCCAGCGAGAAGCAGGCCGCGACATGGGACGACCTGCCCGAGGACATCCGCAACACCTACGACAAGCTCGGCATCCCCGAGGCCGAGAAGCAGCGCCTGGTGTCCGGCGTCGCGGCGCAGTACGAGTCCGAGGTCGTCTACCACTCGATCCGCGAGGATCTCGAGAGCCAGGGCGTCATCTTCCTCGACACCGACACCGCGCTCAAGGAGCACCCGGAGCTGTTCAAGCAGTACTTCGGCACGGTCATCCCGGCGGGCGACAACAAGTTCTCCGCGCTGAACACCGCGGTGTGGTCGGGTGGTTCGTTCATCTACGTGCCGAAGGGCGTGCACGTCGACATCCCGCTTCAGGCCTACTTCCGGATCAACACCGAGAACATGGGCCAGTTCGAGCGGACGTTGATCATCGTCGACGAGGGCGCCTACGTGCACTACGTCGAGGGTTGTACGGCGCCGATCTACAAGAGCGACTCGCTGCACTCCGCGGTGGTCGAGATCATCGTGAAGCCCGGTGGCCGTTGCCGTTACACGACCATCCAGAACTGGTCGAACAACGTCAACAACCTCGTCACCAAACGGGCGCGCGCCGAGGCGGGCGCTACCATGGAGTGGGTCGACGGCAACATCGGCTCGAAGGTCACCATGAAATACCCCGCCGTGTGGATGACCGGCGAGCATGCCAAGGGCGAGGTGCTGTCGGTTGCCTTCGCAGGCGAGGGCCAGCACCAGGACACCGGCGCCAAGATGCTGCACCTCGCGCCGAACACCTCGAGCAACATCGTGTCGAAGTCGGTGGCCCGCGGTGGCGGCCGCGCCTCCTACCGCGGCCTGGTCCAGGTGAACAAGGGTGCGCACGGTTCGCGCTCCAGCGTGAAATGTGATGCGCTGCTTGTCGACACGATCAGCCGCAGCGACACCTACCCGTACGTCGACATCCGCGAGGACGACGTGACGATGGGCCACGAGGCCACGGTCTCGAAGGTCAGCGAGGACCAGCTGTTCTACCTCATGAGCCGCGGCCTGACCGAGGACGAGGCGATGGCGATGGTGGTGCGCGGCTTCGTCGAGCCGATCGCCAAGGAACTCCCGATGGAGTA
>DATEIG010000275.1:0-3707 GCA_035279185.1 Mycobacterium sp. | reverse complement strand
CCCAGTCGTCGGGCCTGCCGAACTCGTCGAGTTCGCATGTGCGATAGAGGTTCTGCGGTGCGGCGGCCGGTCCGCGATTGCCCTGCCGCTGCAGTAGGTTGCCGTAGGCGGAGTGCTCGATGACCTGTTCTGCGGCGACGTTGAGAGCCGCGTCGACCATCGCGGCCTCGATCCTGACCCCCTCTCCGGTGCGGCGCCGGTGCGCGAGCGCGAGCATCAACGCGTTGAGCCCGTGCACGCCCGCGTTCGGGTCGCCGACGGCATACGGCTCCACCGGATTCTGGTCGGGATGTCCGGTGAGCCAGGTGATCCCGGACGCGTCCTCGATCACATAGGCGAATGCCGGCTTGTCCCGCCAGGGGCCGTCGAGGCCGAAACCCGGCATCCGCATCATGATGGCGTCGGGTCGCAGCCGCGCCACCGTGTCGAAGTCGAGGCCGATCTGGTCGAGCACCCGTGGCGTGTAGTTCTCGACGATGACGTCGCACATGGCGACGAGCTGGTGGAGCAGCTCGACGCCGCGCGGCTTGCGAATGTCGAGCGTCACGCTCTTCTTGTTGGTGTTCAGGCCGGAGAAGATCGGCGACCGCTCCCACCACTGGTCCTCGGACGTCGGTACGCCCGCGATCAACCGCGTGCCGTCCGGCCGTGCCGTCGACTCGACGTGAATGACCTCGGCGCCGAGTTGTGCCAGCACATGGGTGCACGACGGGCCGGCCCAGAAACTGGTCATGTCGAGCACACGCAGCCCCTCGAACGGCCGCTCACCTTCCCGCGAAATAGCATTCCTGGTCGTGATCTCGCGGTTTTCGCGACCCTGGCTTCTCACTCGCGACCGGTAGTCGTCGGTGTGTTCGCCGAGGCGCGGGGCCGGCCGCGGGGCGCCGACGAGCGACGGGCTCGTCCGGTACGGCGGGCCCGGTTGGGTGAAGCCGCCGCGCGGGTTGGTGACGAAGGTGCCCCGCGCCACGAACTGGTCGAACGAGGTGACGTTCGCGCCGTTGCCGACCGGCGCGTTGGGGATGCGGAACGCAGAGGACAGATCGAGGATCTCGTCGACGGTGTTTCGCCGCACCCACTCGTAGATGTCGTCGGCGTGGATGTTGGCCTGCTCGGTGATCGACAGGTCGGACTCTTCGTCGATCCATTCGTCGTGTCCGGTCATGGCGCACAGGTCGAACCACTGCTGCGCGGTGCCGCAGCCCAGCGCCACCAAGCCGTCGGCGGCCGTCGCGACGCCGGGGATCGTGAGCCGGCGACGGTCGCGGAACGGACGCCCCAGCGCATCGTGGAACGACACCGAATAGTAGGTGAGGCTGAGGATTTGGGCCTCGAGCATCGAGACGTCGACAAGCCCCGATCGCACGGCCATGGTGCCGGCCGCGGCGTAGGCGCCCGCCAGCCACTCGCCGATCTGGCCTGCGACGTGAACCGGCGCACGGTCCGCGGCACCGCGGCCGAGGCCGATCACGCCGCCGGACCACGCCTGTGTCGTGAACTCGGTCGCGGGCTTGCCCGCCCATGGCCCGTCGAGACCGAACGGGGTGATCGAGGTGACGGTTGCGTCGGGGTACGCCGCACTGAGCGCCTGCGGCGTGAACTCGTCCAAGGCGGCGACGGCAGATCCCCTCGACCACACCACCGCATCGGCGGTCTCGAGCACTCCGCGCAGCATGACCACGTCTTCGTCATCGCCGGGGTCGACGACGACGCTGTGCTTGGAACCGGCGAGGAAGCTGAACAACGCGCCGTCGTCCCCAGCCGCGAGCTCGACGCCCGACGCCGACCAGCGACGCAGCGAATCACCCTCGGGCGACTCGACTTTAATGACCGTGGCACCGCCGTCGGCGAGCAGCTTGGAGCAGTATCCACCCGCGATGCCGACGGACAGATCGATGACGGTGTACCCGTCCAGGGGCAGCACGGCTTCTGTCGAAAGGCTCCTCACGCCCGCCTAGTCCTTCTTCTTGCGGTTCGTCTTGCTCAAGCGGAACTCAGGCGGGAACTTCGCGTCGTTGTCGTTGACCGAGTCGGCCAGCCCCGCGTCGATCGCATCGCCGAGAACGAAGTCACCCGCATCGTGTTTGACCGTGCTGCCCATCGACTCGAACATCGCGGCCAACACGCTGCCCATGTACTCGCCCTGGAACTGCTTGACCACCTCGAAGAACACCTTCTGCTGAAAGACGGTGTCGACGGGCCGGTTACGCGCACACGCCAACGCGTACTTCTCGACCTCGGCTTCGAGCCCGTCACGCGCGACGACCTTGTTGAGGAAGTTGCAGTCCTTCATCTCCTGCGCGGTGAACGGTCGCCCGGTGAACACCATCTCCTGGAAGGGCCGCAGGCCCATCGTCAGCACCCAGGTCCACATCCGCGGTCCCCAGCCGTAGTACCGGAACGACGGGTGGCCGAAAAGCGCATCGTCTGAGGCGATCACCAGGTCGGCGTCGGCGCACTGGTAGAAGTGCCAGCCGTAGCAGTAGCCCTTCGCCTCGACGATGCTGATCTTCTTCAGTTCCTGCAGTGCGCGGTTACCGGCCGCCGCATTGGCGTACCACTGCCCCATGGTGGCGCCGTGGCGGAAGCTGCCCTGCGGCGGGTAGGTGACGTCCGGATCGTCCACCCGAAGCTCGGCGAGCCGATCGGACTCCGTACCCGCCATGAAGTCGGGAAGATCGGCGCCGCTGCCGAGATCGTCGCCGACACCGCGGATCACGATGACCTTGACGTCGTCGTCGACGTTCGCGCCACGCAGCAGATCCGCATACCGCAGACGTGCCGCCGACGTCGGCGCGTTCAGGTAGTCGGGACGGTTGAACGTGATCGTCGCGATCTTGGTCTGCGGATCCTTGTCGTAGAGGACGATCTCCTCGGGCGGCGGAGGTTCGACTGGCGCCATTGCGGGCTCAGGCGGTCGCTTGCGCGGCGCCGTACGTCGCGCTGGACGTCAGCACCTCGGCTCCGTCGTCGCCGATCAGCACGGCATCGCGCGAGAAGACAGCTCCCACACCGGGTTCCCACACGTATCCGGTGACCGCGAGCACCATGCCGGGTTCGAGCCGTTCTTGCCCGCAGGTACCGGGTAGATCCGCGGAAATCACCGGCGGATCGAACCCGAGCCCGAGGCCGTGCGCGACGGGCGTCGCGGGCAGCGCTTCGCCGGCCGCCTCGTACGCCGACAGTAGGTCGGCGGCCAGACCCCCGGGCCTGCACGCCGCGATCAGGCGTTCCCACAACGCTTCCGAACGTCGGAACAGCGCGTCGGCGCCGGGCACATCGCCGACCGGCCACGTTCTGCCGACCTCGCCGACGTAGCCGTCGGCCAGCGCTCCGGCCGACAACGCGACCAAGTCGCCGTCGGCGATGCGGCCCTCGGCTGAGTCGCGACGCCACGAATGGTCCTTGGGGGTGATCCAGGCACCGTCCTGCGTGGCGGGCGTGGTCACGCCGCCTGCGGCCATCGCCTCCATCATCGCGCCGGTCAGTGAGAGTTCGGTGATGCCGGGCGCCAACTCGGCGCGGGCCGCGTCGAGTGCGCGCTCCGCCACTCCGAGCGCACCACGCAGCACCGCCATCTCGTCGGCGGTCTTGATCCGCCGCGCCGCACGCAGTGCGGGTTCGGCGTCGATAAGCTCCGCCGCAGGAAACGCCATGGGGAGCAGCTGCGCGAATGTCGGTGTGAGCGAATCGGTTCCGACGCGACG
>DATEIG010000274.1:0-5031 GCA_035279185.1 Mycobacterium sp. | reverse complement strand
CTCCAGCCAGATGATCGGAGCCATCAGAAGCGCCGTCAACCCCCACCGATGGGTCGCGGCCGTGATCCCCGCGGCTGTGAGCATTCGGTGGATGAGGTAACCCACACACGAAATGTTCACCAGGAGGCCGAGGGCAAGAAGGACGGGCTGGCTCAACCCGATGAGCGGGAGGAAGCACAGTGCGGCGAACGGCGTGTAATCGAAGAGCATCGTGCTGGAATTGCCGGTCATCCCCACCGAGTACAGGTCCTGACCATCCCAGACGCGCTGTGCGCCAAACCGGTAGACCAACAGGTCGACCTGGCTGGCCAAACTGGGCCACCGCAGATATGCGGCGACATACAGCCCGGCCGCGATCAGCAAGACAGCCGGCCCCCACACACGGATCGATCGTGAGACGGCGCGCGCGGGGAGATGGTCCTGCACGATAGGCAACTCCTTCGTCGGTGTCCGTTCTCGGTCCTCGGCGATGTCGCTGCGAGTATCACGGTCAACCCTGAAAGCACCGCGCGGAAGCTGACAGGAAAGCGGACGTCGGCCGCCGGCGACCACGACACCTGTATCCCGGCGTCGGGCCCCGTAAACAGATCCGCAGGCGGCGCGACGGTCGCTGGCGGCGGCCGAGCCCCTACCGCTGACGGAAAAACCCAGGAGGATCGACGAGGACGTCTCAGCATCGCCGGCAGCGCGACGCCGGCGTCATCGCGCCGATCGATTCTCCCGCACCCGGCGCGCATACGGATCTCGTGCTCGAGCCGGCCCGCGCCGGACAGGCGCAAGGCCAGCCTTCGAGGTCAGCGCCCGCCAGACGCGGCGTCGGCGACGAAAAGCCGGTCGACGACGCTCAGCTTGCGGTGCCGTTGCCGCCGTCGGAGCCCCCGCCGCCCTGAGAGCCGGAGCCGCCGCTCTCGCCTTCCGACCCGGGAGCTCCGCTGCCACCGAATCCGCCACCGCCGCCAGCACCGCCAGCACCTGCCGACCCGGCACTACCCCCTTGGCCGCCAGCGCCGCCCTTGCCGCCGTCCCCCGCCTTACCGGGGTTGCCAGTGCTGCCATCGTCGAGGCTCTTGCCGTTGTTCGCCCCGATGCTGCCGCCCTGGCCGCCGCCGCCGCCTGAGCCGCCGCTGGCTCCGGTCCCAGCGGCTCCGCCGTTGCCGCCCTTGCCGCCTGCCCCGAACACTCCACCGGTACCACCGGCGCCGCCCGCGCCACCCGAACCGCCAGAGCCGCCCTGACCTCCGGTGCCGCCCGCGCCTCCGGTCCCGGCGTCCCCTCCGTGGCCGACGCTGCCCGTTCCTTGGGCCGCACCGTTGAAAATGCCGATGTTTCCTCCGGCGCCGCCCTTTCCACCGGTCGCTCCCGTGCCGCCATTGCCGCCGTCTCCGCCATTTCCGCCTGCGCCGCCGACGCCAGTCACGAGCCCGCCGCGACCGCCGCGACCGCCGGAGCCACCCGCGGTGCCCGATGTGCCCGCGATCCCGGGACCGCCCGCGCCGCCGTTACCGGCGTCACCGCCGTAACCAACTCCGCCCCCGATTCCCACACCGTTCTGTAGCCCGATGTCACCGCCATCGCCGCCGGCCCCACCACCGGAACCGCCCGCACCACCGTCACCGGCATCTCCGCCGTGACCGGTTGAATCGGAATAGCCTTGGCCGTTCTGCCTTTCGATGCTGCCGCCCTTTCCGCCTGCCCCGCCGCCAGAACCGCCCTTGCCTCCTTGGCCGGCATCGCCACCCATGCCGTCGACTCCATCACGACCTGCGCCGTTCGCGGCGTCGATGCTGCCGCCGGCCCCGCCGTTCTGACGGGGTGCGCCGTCGATGCCTGGCCCGGCATCGACGGGGGGCTGTCCGTCAACCCCGTTGGCAGGGCCGACGTTTGCGCCGGCACCAGCGGTGTCGGTGGGCGGAATCGGATTGACCCCCGCCTTGCCGTCGAAACCGCGTCCGCCAGCGCCTCCCTCTCCGCCGTTGCCGAACAGTCCGGCGCTGCCGCCGTCGCCCCCGTTGCCTGCTGCCGTCGTGCTGGTGGCCGCGGCTCCCGCCCCACCGGCGCCGCCGTTGCCGAACAGCCCGGCCCTGCCGCCGTTGCCGCCGGCGCCGGCATTGACGCCCACGACACCCGCACCTCCTGCACCGCCAGAACCGATGAGCAGGCCGCCGTTGCCACCGCGCTGACCAGCGGCCCCGTCGAACCCGTTGCCGATCAACAGCCCCGCGTCCGGATGCTCGGCAGTGCCGTCGGAAATGAAGACCGCGACCAGATCACCAAGTGGGTTCGCCGACGACACGCCGGACGTGCCGACGCGCGCGGCGATGATCCCCGACGGCGTCGGCGCCGCGGCGGAGCCGAACAGCGCGGCGCACGGCAACTGCGGGCATACCCAGGTGATTGTCACGTCCCGGACAGGCTCGGCGGTAGCAGGAGCCGCAACGGCGAGCCAGAACGCAGCTCCGGCTGAGCACGCCCCGCCCAACACCAACGCACGCATAGCGATCATCGAAGCCCCTCTAAATTGACGAATTCGTCGATGAATCTATAGCAACGATTTGCCAGAATGGGAGGAAGTCTCTGATTTTCAAGCGTTGTCGAGGTAAAACCACATCGCGAATGCCGAAGGCTGAATTGCTAGCTCTTCGGCCGCTTACCGTCGATGACCTCCGCCGGATACTCGACCCAGCTCTCGTCGCGCCCGGCAAGTTCTCGGGGTCGGAGCCCTCGAACGATCAGCAAACGGCTTGAGGGATTGCCTCGATGCCCACGGGCAAACCACGGAAAAGTCTGCACCGATGAGTCAGGGTGGACCTGTGAAATTGCGCTGACCTGAGCTGGTCGACGTGGAGCCGATGACGGGAATCGAACCCGCGTATTCAGCTTGGGAAGCTGATGTTCTGCCATTGAACTACATCGGCACGCCCGGCCTGCGCCGGTGACCACGAAGGCTAACACCCCAGCGGCTACGCTCGTCGGGTGCTGCTCTCAGATCGCGACATCCGTGGCGAGATTGCCGCAGGCCGGCTCGGCATCGATCCCTACGACGAGAGCATGGTGCAGCCGTCGAGTGTCGATGTTCGGCTCGACAACCTCTTCCGGGTGTTCAACAACACCCGCTACACCCATATCGACCCCTCGACGCGTCAGGACGACCTGACCACTCTCGTCGAGCCCAAAGAGGGTGAGCCGTTCGTGCTGCATCCCGGCGAGTTCGTGCTCGGGTCGACGCTCGAGCGGTGCTCCCTGCCCGTGGATCTGGCGGGCCGCCTCGAAGGCAAGTCGTCGCTGGGCAGGCTCGGCCTGCTCACGCACTCGACGGCAGGCTTCATCGACCCGGGCTTCAGCGGGCACATCACGCTCGAGCTGTCGAACGTCGCGAACCTGCCGATCACCCTGTGGCCCGGCATGAAGATCGGTCAGCTCTGCCTGCTGCGGCTGACCAGCCCGGCCGAGAACCCCTACGGCAGCGCCCAGGCCGGATCCAAGTACCAGGGCCAGCGCGGGCCGACACCGTCGAAGTCGTATCAGAACTTCATCAAGTCGATCTAGCGCCGGGAAGCCGCGACAACTCATTCGCGTTTGCATTCACGCGAGTAGGGTTTCACCTACCGGCTCCGGTGAGTATCCGTGCCGTCGCGACCCGGCCAGGAGTTCACCGCCTTCAGCAAATGCGGTTGGCTGTAACGCCCGCCGAGGTGAGGGCGATGAATCAACTAGTCGTCGGGTCACGTGGTTCGTACGCGCATCGGCGGCACAAACGCCACAGCAAACAGTCTTGGAGGGTCAGTGGACATCGTATTAGGTGTGTCGATGACACCTACGACGGTCCGCATGGTGCTGGTCGAGGGCGATAAGGCCGACGGCGTGACCGTCGACCACGACGCGTTCGACATCAACGCCACCGACGGCTCAGCAACGTCCGCCGCGGCCGAACAGGTCGCTGCGGCAGTGCTCGGAACGCAGGAGAGCGCCGCCGCCAGCGGACATCATCTGAAGTCGATCGGTGTGACGTGGACGCGCCATTCCGATGCGGCCGCCCTGCGCGACATCCTCACCGCGCGCGGCATCGACGACGTCATGTTGGTCTCGGCGACACATGCCGCCGCGTCACTCGCTCAAGCCGTCGGCCGTGCCATCGGCTATGACACCACCGCGGTGCTCTTCATCGAGAAGGACGTCGCGACGCTCTCGGTCGTGAAGACCGAGGACGGTTCTGTCGTCAAGGTCTACACGCGAGACCTCCACGACTCGGACGCGATGGCGGTGTTCACCGAGATGGCCCAGTCCGTCGAGGAGACCGACGAGCCGCCGCAGGGCCTCTTCATCGTCGGCTCCGGCGTCGACGCGGCCGCCGTCAAGGCCCACGTCGAAAACCTCGTCTCCCTTCCCGTCAGCGCACCCGACGAGCCGGAACTGGCGCTCGCGCGCGGCGCCGCGCTCGCCTCGGCCCATGCCCCCGAGATGGAAGCCTCCACCGCGGGACTCGCCTACTCGCAGGACCACGACGGAACCACCGCCGCCAGCGCGTATCCCGAATTGGCCGCAGCCGGTGCCGTCACCCAGATGGCGGGCGTGCCCACGCAACTCGCTCCCGCAGGCACGTCCGACGCGTACTCCGACTCACTCGCCTACTCCGACGAGTTGCCGGAGGCCGACGCCGAGCCGTTCTACGAAGACGAGTCGCGTAAGCCGTTCCTTCTCGTCGGCAGTGCCCTGACGTCGATCTTCGTGGTGGGCGTCGTTGCGCTCGTGATCTCGCTGGCCGTCAGCATCCGCCCGACCGTCGACCAGCGGCCGAGCCCCGGCGAGAGTCCGGTGATCCCGAGCCAGGCCGCGCCGGCTCCCGTGCCGGAGTTGGCCCCGGTCGTGCCGAAGCCCGCCCCGGCTCCTCCCGTGCCGCCGGCCGAGACGATCAAGGCGCCGGTCCCGGTCGTTCGGGAGGCGCCGGCGCAGGCACCGCGAACCGTGTTTGTTCAGCAGCCCGCGCCTGCGCCTGCGGCGATCCCCGCCCCGGCTCCCGCGCCCGTCGCGCCG
>DATEIG010000273.1:0-3827 GCA_035279185.1 Mycobacterium sp. | reverse complement strand
GACATCGCGCTCTACCTGAACTTCGACATGCTCGGCTCGCCCAACCCCGGCTACTTCACCTACGACGGCGACCAGTCGGTCGCACCGAATCCCCGGGACCCCACCCCTCGCGTGCCCGAGGGGTCCGCGGGCATCGAGCGGACCTTCGTCGCCTATCTCGACCAGGCGGGCAAGACCGCACAGGACACCGGATTCGACGGCCGTTCCGATTACGACGGCTTCACGATGTCGGGTGTGCCCGCGGGCGGGTTGTTCTCCGGAGCCGAGGAGAAGATGGACCGCGAACAGGCCGAACTGTGGGGCGGCAGGGCCGACGAGTCGTTCGACCCGAACTACCACAAGGCATCTGACACCATCGAGCACATCGACCGAAAGGCGTTGGAGATCAACGGCGCCGGAGTCGCGTACGTGGTCGGCATCTACGCCCAGGATCAGCGGGGCCGAAACGGCGTGCCGATCCGCGAGGACCGCACCCGTCACGTCCTGACCGCGTCATGACGGTCAGGCCGGTATGGACGGCGACGGCCGTCGTCACGCTCGCGCTGCTGCTCGGCGGATGCTCGTCGGCGCCGCAGCCGCCACAGGACCTCGCGCGCGACCTGGCCGACAAGGTGGGCGTCGAGGGCATGGACACGCACCTGCGCAAACTCCAGGAGATCGCCGACGCGAACAACGGGTCGCGTGCGGAAGGCACACCCGGCTATGACGCCAGCGTCGACTACGTCGCGCAAGCACTGCGGGACAAGGGATTCGACGTGCAGACCCCCGAATACCAGCGGCTCGGCGTGATCTCGCCGGGCAAGCCGCGGCTCGCGGTGTCGGGACGCGACTACCCCGTCGACCAGGCCTCGCTGCTGACGTCGACCAAGACGGGCGGGCTGCGCGCGACGACGCGGCGACCGCAGAAGCCAGCGGGCTGCGCCGCCGCCGACTACGGCGCCGCGACGGTCACCGGCGCGATCGCCGTCGTCGACGACACCGGCTGCTCGATCGTCGACAAGCAGAAGGCGGCCGTCGACGCGGGCGCCGTCGGGCTTCTCGTCGTCAGCGATCCCGGCGCCAACGGAAGCCCGAAGGGGTTGTTCGCCCCCGGCTACTACCGCGGTCTGACCGTCCCCGTCGCGGTCATCGACCGGACCGCCGACGCGGCGTTGCGCCGCACGAGCGCGCCGGTGGTGTTGACGCTCGACGCCCAGTCGGCGATGGTGACGTCGCGGAACGTGCTGGCCCAGACCACAACCGGCGACACACACAACGTGGTGGTGGCCGGTGCGCACCTCGACAGCGCCGCGAAGAGTCCCGGTGTCAACGACGACGGCACCGGGGTCGCGGCGCTGCTGGAGACGGCCTCGGCGCTGGGTTCGAAGCCGCAGGTCGCCAATGCGGTCCGGTTCGCGTTCTGGGGGTCCGAGGAGAAGGTGCTCGCCGGGTCGACGAAGTACGTCGAAGGCCTGGATCGCGACCAGATCGACGACATCGCACTGTATCTGGACTTCGACTCGCTGGGCTCGCCCAACGCGGGCTATTTCACCTACGACGGCGACCAGTCGGGCCAGCCCAACCCCGACGTACCGGCGAGCTCGATACCGCAGGGGTCCGCCGGTATCGAGCGCACGCTGGCCGGCTATCTGAACCTGGCGGGTGTCCGGCCCGCCGACATGCCGTTGGGCCGGGCGAGCGACTACAGCCCGTTCCTGCGCGCCGGGATACCGGTCGGCGGTGTGACAACCGGTGCGGCGCAACGGAAGACCGAGGTGCAGGAGCGGTTGTGGGGCGGCGTCGCCGGCGTCCCGTTCGACCGCAACAACCACCTACCCGGCGACACCGTCGACAACGTCAATCGCGACGCGCTCGCAATGACCGGTCCCAGTGTGGCGTTCGCCGTCGGCACCTACGCCCAGTCGATCGAGGGCCCCAACGGCGTCCCTACCCGCGAGCAGCGCCGCCGGCATACGCCTTAGCGACGCGGCTGACGAACTGGTAGACACCGTCCTCGTCGGGCGCCAGCGGTCCCGGCTTGGCGTGCGGCGAAGCCAGACCGCGCTGCACGGATTCGCATGCGGCCCAGTCCTGCCGGTTGGTCAGGTCCCAGAAGTCGACGGCGTACGACGGGTCGAAGTCCGGCCGCTCGGCGACCTCCTTCGGGAACGCCCACGCGCATTCGACGTGGGTGCGGTCCACCGACAGCGGCGTCATGATGTGGGTCATCACGTAGTCCGGGTGCAGGCTGACGAGAAGGTTCGGATACCCGACGACGTACATCACCGTGCGCAGTTCGTGCTCGGAGAGTCCCTTGATCGCGACACCGCCGCTGGCACCGGTCAGCGACATCGTCTCGGCGCTGTCGATCAGCGACATCCAGCCGCCCATCCATGCGCCCTCCGTGACGAGGTTCTCGCCGGTCTGCGGCGGGCTGATCCGCGACAGCTCCGGGTGGATCGTCGAGCAGTGGTAGCACTCCTGATAGTTCTCGGCGATGACCTTCCAGTTGGTCTCGAGTTCATAGGAGTGCCGGTCGACGACGACCAGATCCTCGGGCCGATACGGCGCGACGATCTCCTCCCAGCCCGATACGTGCTCGGCGAACTCGGCGTCCTCGCCGCTGGGGTCGACGAACAGATAGCCGTGCCAGTTCACCAGCCGCAGTTCGGCGAGCCGCCATTCGTCGGGATTGAAGTTCTCGGTGTCCTTGAAGCCCGGCGCGTTGCGGATCGTGCCGTCCAGCTTGTACGACCACGAGTGGTACGGGCACACGATCGCGCGGCCCTTGGTCGACGCGTTGCACGCGAGCAGTTCGTGTCCGCGGTGACGGCAGGTGTTGGCGAATGCCCGGACCTTGTCCTCGCCGCGGACCAGCAGGACGGCGTTCGGCCCGGAGCCGACCGCCTTCTGCGCGCCGACGGTGGCCAGGTCGGAGGCGTGGCCGACGCAGGTCCAGCCGGAGAAGATGTAACGCTGTTCCCAGTCGAAGACGGCCGCGTCGACGTAGGCCTCCCTCGGCAGCATCCGCGATTGGCCGAACGGGGCCATCGCCGCGGCGACACCGTCGGCGGGAAGAGGAGCCGGAGGATGCTGTTTGAACATACAGTCAGCCTAAACCGTCGCCCATTCCGGGGTCCAGTCCACCGCGAAACGATATTCCAGCAGAAGAAGTGCGAGAAGGGGCCTGCGTAGATCTCGTCTCGCGGAGCTCAGGCCTCGCCGGTGAAGCCGCCGAGCCCGCTGTCGGCAGTCGCGTCGCCGCGGGTCATCCGGCGGTACACGACAAAGCCGATGACGACGGCGGCCAGCGCGGCCACGAGAAGCAGGGTGGCCAACGCATTGAGCGCGGGGGTCGGTGCGGCGCGCGCGGTGTTGTAGATCTTCACCGAGACGGGTTCGGTCGAGGCGTCGCCGGAAAGGTAGCGCACGAGCACGAAGTCGTCGATGACGTCGGCGAAGACGAGGACGGTGCTGGCGAAGATCGCGGGCAGCAGCATCGGCATGATGATGCGGCGTAGGGCGCCGAACGGTGAAGCGCCCAGATCCATTGCGGCTTCCTCGTATTGAGGGCCGATGGTGGCCAGGCGGGCCCGGACGAGTACGGCGGGATAGGACACCTGGAACGTGACGAGGCCGATCACCTGCGCCGTGGTGCCGAGGTCGACCGGAACCGCGACGGTGGTGATCACGAACAGCAGCGCGACCGCGAGCAGTACCTCGGGCAGCACGAACGACAGCAGCATCAGGAAGTTCGCCCCCGCCGGGAGCCTGCCCCGCCAGCGGTCGATGCCGATCGCGAACAGCGTCCCGAGCGGCACCGTGATCAACGTGGTGATCACGCCGAG
>DATEIG010000272.1:0-4106 GCA_035279185.1 Mycobacterium sp. | reverse complement strand
CGAGGAGGCGGGGCCGTTGAGGGAACGCGAGCAGGTCGAAGCCTCGGCCATCGTCGGCGTGCACGATGTGCGGTTCTGGGAATTCCCCGACAGCGAGATCGTCGACACGCCCGCGCTTCGGGCCAAGATCGCCGAGGCGATCACCGAACTGGCGCCGGATGTGGTGATCACCCTGTACAGCGGACCGGAGTGGGCGCCGGGAGCGCCGAACCAGCGCGACCACATCGAATTCTCCAATGCTGTTGCCGCCGCTTACGATTCGCTGCCCGACAAGCCGCGGTGGTTCTTCGAGCATGGCCCGCACGGAACCCACGGCGAGACCGTCGACGACTTCATCGAGGTCGGTGTGGACGCCCTGGCTGCACATGAGGTCTACCTGTCGGTCGTCGATCCGGACACCCCGGTGCGCGAGCAGGCGCGCAAGGTGGTGGACATGACGACGTTGCCGCCGCTGCCCGGTCTCGAGGGTCACCGGTCGGTGGAGTTCATCCTGAAGCGCCACGCAGAGGACTAGGCGGCCCCGCCCCGGACGCTCGCGGTAGGTCAGGCGCCGTCGATCTGGCGTTTGTTGCGCTCGGAGACGGCGCGGAACTGGTCGCCGAGTCCCTCGAAGTCGCGGTGCTGCGCGAACGCGATCTTCTCCTCGGCGGCAAGGCCCGGCTCGATCACCGGCGCCGCTCCCGTGGTGTAGATCTCCTTGAGCCCCAGCATCGTCGGGCCGGGCACCTCGGCGATGTGGGCGGCGAGCTCGAGTGCGCGGTCGACCAGCTTCTCGTGCGCGACGACCTCGGTCACCAGCCCGATCTTCTCGGCCCGTGCCGCGTCGACGACCTCGCCCGTCATCGAGAGACGCCTGGCCATGCCGAGGCCGACGAGCTGGGGGAGTCGCGCCGTCATCCCGCCGCCGGGCAGAATGCCGACGCGGGCGTGCGTGTCGGCGAACACCGCGCGCTCCGACGCGATCAGGAAGTCGCAGCCGAGTGCCATCTCGAGGCCGCCGGTGAACACCGCGCCGTTGATCGCGCCGATGATCGGCGTCCGCATCTTCGCCGTCGCGGCGATGCAGCTCTGCGAGCGGAACTCCTCGAAGTAGCCCAGCCCGTCGCGCTGCGCCTCCTTGAGGTCGACGCCCGCGCAGAACGCGGGATCGGCACCCGTGAGCACCACCGCGCGTACGGACTCGTCGGCGTCGGCTTCCGTCAGTGCCGTGTAGGTGGCCTTGATCAGGTCACGGCTGAGCGCGTTACGGGCTTCCGGGCGATTGAGCGTGATCACGCGAACCGCGCCGTGGTCGGCAGTGACAACTAACACGCCACCACTTTCGCCGAGATCGACGTAACGGCGCAAACATCTCGCACTATTGCGCCCATTTGTCGGTTTGGGCGCAAATGCGAGCTAGCTCAGGAACGTGTTGGAGATGTTCGCGAGGTCAAGCAGCGGCTGCGGCAGGGCGCCGAGCGCGAACGTGACCGCGGCGGTGACGGTGACGACGGCGGTGGTGAAGATGCTCGGCACCACGACATCGGGGGCGTCGTCGGGCGGATCGGTGAAGAACATCAGCACGATCACGCGCACGTAGAAGTACGCCGCGATGGCACTGGCGATCACACCGACGATGACCAGCGGGATCGCTCCGCCCTCGCCCGCGGCCTTGAACACGGCGAACTTGCTGACGAACCCGCTCGTCAGCGGTATGCCCGCAAACGCGAGGAGGAACAGTGAAAAGACAATCCCCACAATGGGATAGCGGCGGCCGAGGCCCGCCCAGCGCGCCATCGCGGTCTCCTCCTCGCCGAACTTGTCGCGCACCAGTCCGACCACCGCGAAGGCGCCCAGCGTGCTGAACCCGTAGGCGAACAGGTAGAACAGCGTCGATGACAGGCCAGACTCGTTCAGCGCGATGACGCCGGTCAGGATGAACCCGGTGTGCGCGACCGCCGAATAGGCGAGCATCCTCTTGACGTCGGTCTGGGTCACCGCCGTGACCGTCCCGACCACCATGGTCAGGATCGCGATCGCCCACAGCACCGGTCGCCAGTCGGCGCGGATCTCCGGTACCGCGACATAGAAGATTCGCAGCAGCGCGCCGAACGCGGCGATCTTCGTCGCCGCGGCCATGAACGCGGTGATCGGCGTCGGCGCGCCCTGATAGACGTCGGGGATCCAGGAGTGGAACGGCACCGCTCCGACCTTGAACAGCACACCGACGAGCAGCAGGCCCACCCCGATGAGCGCCAGCGACGCCTTTCCGGTGTTGTCGTTGATCGCATCGGCGATCCCCGACAGGCTCAGCGTGCCCGAGTAGCCGTACAGCATCGCCGCGCCGTAGAGGAAGAACGCCGACGAAAACGCGCCGAGCAGAAAGTATTTCAGGGCCGCTTCCTGGGACAGCAGGCGACGACGACGCGCCAGCCCGCACATCAGGTAGAGCGGCAGCGACAGCACTTCGAGCGCGATGAACATCGTCAGCAGGTCGTCGGCCGCGGGGAAGAGCAGCATGCCGCCCACGGCGAACATCGTCAGCGGGAAGACCTCGGTCTGCATGACGCCGGCCTTCGTCGCCAGCTTCTCGGCGACGCTGCCGACGACCGCGGATGCCTGCGGGGTGAACGAATCAAGCCCTCCCGCAGCCTGTTCCGAATCGGACTCGGCCTCGGCAGGTATGCGTCGCTCGGCGATGAGCAGGATGCCGAGGATGCCGACAAGCAGGATGGTGCCCTGAAGGAAGAGCGCGGGCAGGTCGACGGAGACCGACCCGATGACCGCCTTGCGGCCGACCTCGCCGTGCAGATCGCGGGCCACCTGCACCACCGCGACGAATGCGGCTGTCAGGCCGACGAGGCTGAGCACCACCTGGGTGAGGTAGCGACGTTCGCGTGCGACGAACGCCTCGACGAGCACGCCGACGATCGCGGCTCCGAAGACGATCAGCATCGGCGACAGCAGGCCGTACTCGACGCTGGGCGTTGGCAGGTTCATCGCGGGTTGCCTTCCGCCAGTTTGGGTGCGGGATCAGGTTGGTCGATCGTGGTCAGCGTGTGGTCGACGGCCGGGTTGATCACGTCCAGCGCCACCTTCGGATACACCCCGAGCACCAGCAGGAGCGCGATCAGCGGTGCGACAACCGCGAGTTCGCGCGGAAGCAGATCACGCAACCGGTCGTTGCCCTCGGTGACGGGTCCGCCCATCATCCGCTGGTACATCCACAGGATGTAGATCGCGGACAGCACCAGAGCGATGGACGCGACGACCGCGAAGACGGGGTAGCGGGTGAATGTGCCGACCAGCACGAGGAATTCGCTGATGAACGGCGCCAGACCGGGAAGCGACAGCGTGGCGAGGCCTGCGACGAGGAAGGTCCCCGCGAGCACGGGCGCGACCTTCTGCACACCACCGTAGGCACTGATCAGGCGAGTTCCCCTGCGCGACACCAGGAATCCGGCGATCAGGAACAGCGCGGCGGTGGAGATGCCGTGGTTCACCATGTACAGCGTGGAACCGGACTGACCCTGGCTCGTCATCACGAAGATGCCGAGGATGATGAAGCCGAAGTGCGATATCGACGTGTAGGCGATCAACCGCATCACGTCGGTCTGGCCGATGGCCAGGATCGCGCCGTACACGATGCCGACGACCGCGAGCGTGATGATCACCGGTCGGAAATACGCTGACGCGTCGGGGAACAACTGCAGGCAGTAGCGCAGCATGCCGAATGTTCCGACCTTGTCCATGATCGCCATCATCAGCACCGCGCTGGCCGGGGTGGCCTCGACGGCGGCGTCGGGCAGCCAGCGGTGGAACGGCCAGAGCGGCGCCTTGACGGCGAACGCGAACATGAAGCCGAGGAACAGCGCGTTGAGGATCGCCGGGTTGACGGCCAGCGCACCGCTGTTGACCGCCTCGACGATGGCGCGGAAGTCGAACGTGCCCGAGTAGAACGCGTCGCTGCCCGCGGTCACCACGTACAGTCCGATGACCGCGGCGAGCATGATCAGCCCGCCGAACAGGTTGTACAGCAGGAACTTCACCGCGGCCTTGGACCGGTTCTCGCCGCCGAAGCCGCCGATGAGGAAGTACATCGGGATCAGCATCGCCTCGAAGAACAC
>DATEIG010000271.1:0-17868 GCA_035279185.1 Mycobacterium sp. | reverse complement strand
CGTCTTGTTCGGGTCGATGCCCGCGCGGCTCTGGTCGACGTAGCTCAGCTTGACGGTCTCGCCGACCTTGACGGTGCCGCTGTCGGGTTGTTCGAGGCCGACGATGGTCTTGAACAGCGTCGTCTTGCCGACGCCGTTGGGACCGATGACCCCGACGATGCCGTTGCGCGGCAGCGTGAACGACAGGTCCTTGATGAGCTGCCTGCCCTCGAAGCCCTTGTCGAGGTGGTCGACGTCGACCACGACAGTGCCCAGCCGGGGCCCGGTCGGGATCTGGATCTCCTCGAAGTCGAGCTTCCGGGTCTTCTCGGCCTCCGCGACCATCTCCTCGTAGCGTCCGAGACGAGCCTTGTTCTTCGCTTGGCGCGCTTTGGCACCCGACCGCACCCACGCCAGCTCCTCCTGCAGACGCTTCTGCAGCTTGGCGTCCTTGCGGCCCTGGACGGCGACGCGCTCGGCCTTCTTCTCCAAATAGGTGGAGTAGTTGCCTTCGTAGGGGTAGGCGCGGCCGCGGTCGAGTTCGAGGATCCACTCGGCGACGTTGTCGAGGAAGTACCGGTCGTGGGTGACAGCGAGGATCGCGCCCTTGTACTCGGCGAGGTGCTGCTCGAGCCACAGCACGCTCTCGGCGTCGAGGTGGTTGGTCGGCTCGTCGAGCAGCAGCAGGTCGGGCTTGGACAGCAGCAGCTTGCACAAGGCGACACGGCGCTTCTCGCCGCCGGACAGGTGGGTCACCGGCTCGTCGGGCGGCGGACAGCGTAGCGCGTCCATCGCCTGCTCGAGCTGGGAGTCGATGTCCCACGCGTCGGCGGCGTCGAGCTCCTCCTGCAGGCGGCCCATCTCGTCCATGAGCTCGTCGGAGTAGTCGGTGGCCATCAGCTCGGCGACCTCGTTGTAGCGGTTGAGTTTGCCCTTGATGGCGACGCCGTCCTCGACGTTCTCCCGCACCGTCTTCGTCTCGTCGAGCTGGGGCTCCTGCTGCAGGATGCCGACCGTCGCGCCGGGCTGGAGGAACGCGTCGCCGTTGTTCGGCTGATCCAGTCCGGCCATGATCTTCAAGACGCTCGACTTACCCGCGCCGTTGGGACCGACCACGCCGATCTTCGCGCCGGGAAGGAAGTTCAAGGTGACGTCGTCAAGGATCACCTTGTCGCCGTGCGCCTTGCGGACCTTCCGCATCGTGTAGATGAACTCGGCCATGGGTGTTGTCATGCCTCTCTGGTCTCGGTATTGCTCGCGGACCATCGTAGGCGTAGACAGCGGCCGCCCCGACCGCGCCGTCAGCGGCTGGGACTCCTCACGCCGGCACCGGCAGCGCCTCGCTGTCGATACCGTCGTCGGAGTCGACCGACGCAGATTCGCTGTCCGCGTCGTCGTCCTTGGCTTCGGCCGCATCGTCGCTGTTCGCGGCTGTGTTCCGGAGTCGGTCGACGCTCGCGGTGCTTCGCGCCAGATCCGGTCCCACCGCGGTGGCCCGCACTTCCACCGACGAGCGACGGTTGCCTTCGCGGTCGTCGTACTCGCTGGTGTGTACATATCCAACAACGATGACCGGGTCTCCCTTCCCGAGTGAGGCCCCCACGCCCTTCACCAGGCCCTTGCTCCAGCAGTTGATCGACGCATACAGCGTGTTGCCGGGCTCCCAGTTGCCGTCGGCGGTGCGCCGGCGCGAGTTGCTGGCCACCCGGAACTTGTAGACCTGCTGATCGCCGACCCGCCGCAGAACCGGATCGGTGATGATGTTGCCGACGATGTGAATCGGTGTCTCGAACATTGCTCGTCCCTTCGATGTGATTCGGCGTGTGCCGTACACCGCTATTGACCCGGCAGGCACCGACGCCCCGCCATCGGGTCGGCCGCAGCGACGGGTCGCTGTGGATGAATCGCGGACTGTGGATCGCCGCCATAAATTGGCTGCATGACCGACGACCTCGAGCTGGTGGTGTTCGGCGCTCACCTGCGCGACGGCCCGCTCGCACACCAACTCACCGACCTCGGCGCCCGCTGGGCGGGCGAGGTCTTCACAGCTGCGCGCTACCGGATGACAGTGTTGGCGACGTCGCCGCCGAAGCCCGGTGTCACGCGAATGCCCGACGGAGCAGGGGGCGCCAGCCTCATGGGCCACCGATGGCTGCTCTCCCCCGCGGCGCTCGGCTTGTTTCTCGACGCGCTACCCGCCCCGATGCAACTCGGCAAGGTCGAAATGGCCGACGGCACATGGCGGACCGGCTTCGGCTGTGACGGCGCGGCGGCGACGGGCAAGGACGTCAGCGCGTATGGCAGTTGGCCCGCCGCCGTCGCAGCAGGCGCGGTCTAGCACCCGCGAAACGGAATCTACGCAGGCGCTTACTCGTACTTCTGCTGCTGGAATATCGTTTCGGCGGGGGCTCAGGGCTTGCGCCACACCGAGACGTGGCGGGTGCTCTCGTGGCTGAACGGCGTGCCGTCCCAGTCCTGCCATCGGTCGACGAGATCCATCCCGGCGATACGGGCCATCAGGTCGAGTTCGGCGGGCCACACATAGCGGAACGGAACCGACCAGAGCCGCGCGCCGTCGCCCTCGTCGTCGACGTAGTTCGAGCTGAACGACTGCGTCGCGCAGTCGTAGAGGTCGTAGGCCCAGTGCTTCTCGCCGACATCGAACGGGACGGCCCGCTGCCCCGGCGGCAGCAGCCGAAGAGCCGGCACGCCCACCTCGATGACGAAACTCCCGCCAGGCCGAAGATGCTGCGCGGCGTTGACGAAGCAGGCGACCTGGTCGTCCTGCGTCGTCAAGTTGTTGATCGTGTTGAAGACGAGGTAGGCGACGGAGAATTCGCCCGGCACGCGGGCAGAAGCGAAATCGCCTATCGTGACCGGGATTTCGTCTCCACCCGGCTTGTCACGCATGCGGGCCACCATCGCGTTCGACAGGTCGATGCCGTGCACATCGACTCCGCGCCCGGCGAGCGGTAGTGCGATGCGCCCCGTCCCGATGCCGAACTCCACGGCCGCGCCGTCGCCGGCCAGGCCCGCGAGCACGTCGACAACGGCGGCGATCACGCTGTCGTCGTGCATGCCCGAGGTGTCGGCGTCGTAGTTGGCGGCGACGTCCTCGCCGAAGTATCCGTCGTCACCCACGCCTAGTGCGCATCCCGCTTCGACAGCTCAGCCAGCATCCTGTTGTACGCGGCCAGATCGGCGTCCTCGTCGCGGTCGGCGGCCCGGTCGAGCCGCTTGGCCGTGCGTCGGTCGCTGCGGGTCCACTGCACCAGCAACGCGATCATCACGATGACGAGCGGCACTTCGCCTGCCGACCAAGCGATTCCGCCGCCGAGCTTCTGATCGCCGAGCAGGTCGGTGTGCCAGTACAGCTGCAGCGATTTGTAGAAGCTCTCCCCCAGCACGCTGTTCATGCTCATCAGCACCACACCGAAGAACGCGTGCAGCGGCAGCGACGCGAACACCATGCCGACCTTGCCCAGCGGCGGTATCGGACGAGGCGTCGGGTCGACGCCGATGACCACCCAGTAGAAGAGGTATCCCGTCAGAAGGAAGTGCAGATTCATCGCGACATGCGCGGCGTGGGTGCCGACGGCCGCGTCGAAGATGCCGCCGAAGTACAGGCCGTAGAAGCCCGCCACGAACAACACCGTCGCGACGATCGGGTTGGTGAAGAAACGCGACACCCGCGAATGCAGCGCGGCGAGAAGCCATTCGCGCGGTCCCGGCGGCTGGCCCTTTCCCGCGGCGGGCAGCGCGCGCAGCGCGAGGGTCACCGGCGCGCCGAGGACGAGCAGGATCGGCGCGAGCATCGACAGCAGCATGTGGGCGCCCATGTGCATGCTGAACATCGCGGGCATGTAGCGCCCGAGGCCCGACGACGTCGCGAACAGCAGCACCAGGCAACCGAGCAGCCAGGCGACCACCCGCCCGGTCGCCCACGTGTCGCCGCGACGCCGCAACCGTCGCACTCCGGCCAGGTAGACCAGCGCCATCACGATGGCCGCGGTCCCGAAGATCAGGTCGAACCGCCAGTCGAACAGCACCCGCGCCAGCGTGGGCGGCCCGGCGAAGTCGTAGCCGATCTCGATGGCGGGGATCGACGGGTTGAACACCGGCGGCGCAGGCGGCGGGGTTCGGCTCAGGGCGACCGCGACACCGAAGGTGAGGCCGAACACCACCGCCTCGGTGATCGCGAGGCGGATCAGCGCGCCGCGTGCCGACGGATCGGCCTGCAGCGCCGCGACCCCGCTGCGCCGCTGCCGCCAGCCGATGACGCCGAGCGTGCCGAGCGCGACGGCCTTGGCGACGACCAGCAGGCCGTAGCCGCCGTCGAAGAGGTCGGCCGGACGGACCCGCACCGCGGCGTTGACGACTCCGCTGAACGCCATCGCGACGAAGCACCACAGCGCGACGGCCGAGAACCGGCGCGCCGCCAGGTCGGCGTGCCCGCCGCCGCGCAATGCGTGAACCAGGAGTGCCAGCAGCCCACCGGCCCACAGCGCCGCGGCGATCAGGTGGATGAGCAGGCTGTTGGTGGCGAGGTCATGCGATCCGCCGGTCGACGAGTGGCCCGTCAGCGCCAGCGGCAGCAGCGTGATCAGCGACCCCGCGAACAGCAGCGGCGTCGGGGACCAGCGCAGTACCGGGATGCCGGCGACCGCGACGATCGCCGCGAGGAACGCCGTCCATCGCCACGCCCCCACGGTTTCGACCAGGCTCGCGACCGCCCAGATGTCGGCGAGGTTCATCCGCGACGACAGCGGTTGACCGGTGACGTCCGATGCGGTCAACGGCACCAGCAATGCGGCGGCCACCGCCCAGCTCGCCGACGCGACGGTGCCCACCCGCAGCGCCCGGTATCCGTCGGCGTCGAGCACACCGCTCTGCTGCGGCGGAACCATGAACGCCGCGAACATGAACGAACCCACCGCGACGACGGCGGCGATCTCGCCCGCCGCCCGGACGAACGGCAACCCGTAGGTGGTGACCGGCCCTGGGTCGGGCAGTCCGGTGGCCGTCAGCGCGTCGGCCAGCGTCAACGCGCCCAGCGCCGCTGCCGTAACCCCGGCCAGCAGCGCCACGCCGAACAGCAGAGGCCACACCGCACTGGTGCGCACAGTGGTGGCCGGCGTGGTGGACGTCATGCCACCAGGGTATTGCTGCCCGCCGACCGGCTACTCGGCCGCCTCGCGCAGCGCGCGGCGCTGCGCCTCGCGCGCCACGAACTGCTCGACGGAGATCTTCTCGACGGTGTCCATGTCGTCCAGGATTCCCCGGAGTTCATCGCGGAACGCGGTGCGGCGCTCGACGAGGTCGGCGGCAGGCTCCAGCAGGTGCTGGTCGGCGACCACCTGCCGCGCCGTCGCGAACAGCAACGCCGACACCGCCTCGGTGCTGCGGACCCGGCCCTGTGCGACGTACTGATTGCCAACGCCCAGCGCCCGCTTGGTGAGTTCCTTCTCGTCGATCTCGGCAGGCAGGTCGCGCAGCACGTCGGCGACGATCTCGTAGGCCTCGAAGTACGGCCGCAGCACCGCCTGCGCGATCAGCGGTCGCTTGACGCGCAGCATCGCGTACACCTCGTCCCCGCCTGCGGCGACGTGTGCCTCCCAGTCGTCATGCCAGGCCATTTCCTCCGCGAGGTGCTCCCGGAACGCCGCGGAGTCGGCGAAGTAGAAGTCGAACTTCAGCAGGTCGCGCAGCCGCATGGCACGACTCCAGAACGCCTCCAACCGATCCCCTTCGGCGCGGGCGGCACACACCAGCGCCATCTCGACGATGGCCGTCTCCATGAACGCGTCGATGACGGTGTTGCGGTAGAACGCCGCCTCGTGTTCCTGCTCCGGCGCGATCCGCCACACCGGCTCGCGTCCGCCGTCGACGCAGGTGACCGGATGGCCGTTGGACAGGGCGTCCAGCGCGGCGCGCACACCGTCGGCCGTCCGCAACCGCAGCACGCTGTTGGTGACCGGAGTTTGCTTGCGCTCCAGGTAATCCAGCGAATCCTGCAACGTGTGGTGAAGTTGGTCCAACGTCAACGCGGTGCCGCGGGTGGTCAGCAGCAGCGCCGACACCAAGCCGGTCGCGTTGACCGGCGTGGCGCGCAGAATGCGCCACGACACCTCGATCGCCATCTTCTGCATGGCAAGACGTTTCGCGGGCTCGTCCTGGGTGATCGGGCCGCCGGGCTCGCCGAGGTACTCGCGCATGGACACGGCCTGCGGGAAGCGGACATAGATCTTGCCGTAGCTGCGCTCGCCCTGGGCCTTGATGTAGTTGTACAGCCACGACAGCCCTTCGGGTGTCTTCTCGCCACCGCGGGCGTACGCCGCGTACTCGGCGGTTTCGTGCAGCTGGTCGAAGCTGATGGACACCGGCTGCAGAAGGATGTCCTCGCTGCGGCCTTCGAGGTACGCATCGGCGACGTAGCTCATCAGACCGAGCTTGGGCGGCAACATCTTTCCGGTCCGCGACCGGGTGCCCTCGATGGACCAGCTGAGGTTGAACCGCTTCTGGACGATGTAGCCGACGAACTGGCGGAGCACGTACTTGTACAGCGGGTCGTCGAGCTTGCGCCGGAGGAAGATGACGCCTGAGCGCCGCATCAGCGGCCCCATGAACCCGAACGACAGGTTGATGCCAGCGAACGTGTGCACCGGCGGTAACCGGTTCTCCTGCATCGCCACCGGGACGATCACGCCGTCGAGATAGGACCGGTGGGAGAACAGCAGCACCGCGGGGTGAGTCTCCAACGCGTGCCGCATGTTCTCGATCTCGGCGCGGTCGTAGTCGATGTTCGGGTCGAAGCCGCGGCTGAAGATGGCCCGCCCCAGCGACGGGATGAGGTCGACGGAGAACCGACTCCATCCGGTGGAGAGTTCGTCGAGCATCTCGCTCGCCTTGTCCAGCGTCGCGCCGGGGATCTTCTCGAGCCCAGCCCGGAACTGAGCCGACGCCAGGATCTCCGGACCCATCAGCTTGGGCGACTTGTATTCCGGTCCCAGCAGCCGCAATTCGACACGCTCGATGGCAAGACTGGCCCGACGTAGAACGAAATGCGCCAGATCGCGAGGGTTTTCGGCGGTGGTGGTCTCATTCCACTGCTGGCGCAGCTCGGATACCTTCGCCGGCTCACCGGCGACCACGCGGGCACGTGACGCGTCGCGCTTGAGGATGCGCCGCTGCAGGACCTCCGGCGGACGGTAGGTGTCGCGGCCGGAGATCAGCGCGACGACTTTCGACCGGGTCGGCAGCCCGCCGGGCACCCAGAAGACGCGCACCGGAACCACGGTCCGGTCCTCGTCGGCTTCGAGTTCCTCGACCAGCCGCGCCAGCACACCCGGCGGTGGATCGCCGTCGGGCAGTTCGAGGACCGTGACGTTCGAATCGGGGTGCTCGCGACGGTGCTGGGCCAACCAGTCGCTCAACAACTCTCGTTCCGCAGGCGACGACACCGAAGCAAGCACCAGCGCGTCGTCGGTGGTCGAGAAGTTGACGATCGGGTCTGCGGCGGTCACGACCGTCCCTTCTTGGCGGGCGCCTTCTTGGCCGACGTCTTCTGCGCTGCGGTCGTCTTCGCTGCCACCTTCTTCGCTGCGGCCTTCTTGACCGGCGCCTTGGCAGCCGACTTGGCAGCAGCCTTCTTCGCCGGTGCCTTCGCGGCCGACTTCTTGGCCGGCGCAGCCTTCTCGGCCTTCTTCGCAGGCGCCTTCTTGGTGCCGCTCCTGCCGCGCGCATACGGCCCGAGCTTCGGAACCGACTCGTGCGGCCAGTCTTTCAGCGTGTCCAGATACAGCTGGCGCACCTCGTCGATCTTCTCCGCGAGATTGTCGACGGTCCAGTCGTCGGTGGGGATGGGCGGGTAGACGACGACGTCGACGGTGCCGGGATTGAACGTCGTGGAGTCGCGGGCGGAGATGACCTCGGCATTGCGGATCACGATGGGCACGATCGGGATACCCGCGGACATCGCGATGCGGAACGGGCCCTTCTTGAACGGGCCGACCTCGGTGGTGTCGAGCCGCGTGCCCTCCGGGGCGATGAGGATGGACAGTCCCTTCTTGGCGAGCTCTTCGACCTTTTTGAGGCCCTCCACCGCCGCTTTGGGGTTGTCGCGGTCGATGAACGCCGCGTCCATCACCTTGCCCATCGTCCCGACGATCGGGTCGTTCTCCAGCTCTTTCTTGCCGACCGAGGTGAAGTTCGTCTCGACGAGCCGGCCCGCGATGATGGGGTCGACCTGGTTGCGGTGGTTGAAGATGAAGACCGCGGGCCGCTTCTTGTAGAGGTTCTCCTTGCCCAACAGGTTGATGGTCACGCCGGTGGTGGTCAGCAGTGCCCGCCCGAACGCGGAGGTGAAGAAGTTGACGCCGGTGCGCCTGTTGCGGGTCAGCAGACCCAGCCCGAGGGCGCCTGCCGCGATGGGCACCATCGACGCCACCCCCGCGACGGTGCGCAGCTGCGACACCGGGTTGCTGCCGCTGCGACTGCTGAACCGCAGCACGGGCCACCCCCGTTTGGCCGCGACGGCCGCCATCTTCCCGGCCGGATTGGTGGGCCGCGGGTTGCCCACCAGGTACATCAGCGCGACGTCCTCGTCGCCGTCGGCGTAGAAGTAGCTCTTCGACAGGTCCACGTTGTGCTCGGCGGCGAACGCTTGCACTGCCCGCGCCTTGCCCGGGCCCCAGATGATCGGGTGTTGGACTTCGCCTGTGAGGCAGCCGTTCTCGTCGACCTCGAACTTGTTACTCAACACGTTCTTGATGCCCAGAAAGCGGGCGACGGGCTCGACTTGAACCGTCAGCGCCGACGAACTGAGCACGACTGTGTGACCGCGCTCCATGTGGGCACGCACCAGGTCGCGCATCTCGGGATAGATGCGGCCGATGACCTTCTGCACGAAGAGCCGCTCGGCGAGTTCGTCGATGTCACCGAGGGAGTTTCCCCGCAGCATCCGGGCACCCTTGCCGATCAGGTCCTCGAACTCCGACCGGCCCAGCTGGTGGTTGAGACCCGCCTGCACCATGCCGATGAACTCGCCGACGCCCATCTGCCTGCGTCGCAGCCGGTCCCGGGTCATGATGACGCCGGTGAACCCGGCGACGAGGGTGCCGTCGAGATCGAAGAATGCGCCGACGCCCGGGCCTGCGGGGCCTCCCTTGATCTCGGCGACCGAACCCGGCAGCCGCAGGGTGCGCGGGTTGGCGCGTCGTTGTGTCTGGCCGTCTTCGGCGGTCATAGGGCGTTACTCCCGTTCGGTGACGGCGGTCTGGTTTCCTCGGTATCGGACACGAATGAGGCTGGCATGCAACGGCCCTCGCCGCCAAGCGCCAGCACTTCGTCGAACCCGGCCTGCAGGCACCTGGCGAAGTACTCGCCGTCGGTGACCGCGGCGCGGTCGTAGCGCGCGGAGACGGTGATGTAGCCGGCCCGCGACACCAGCACGACCATGATCGCCACGCCGGGCAGCGGGCCGATCCCGTACTGGCGCAGGATCTTCGCGCCCGCGATGAAGGTGTCCCCCGGATACACGGGCACGTTGCTGGCCTGCACGTCGGAGTTGACGATGGAGCCGGCCATGCCTTCGAGGACGGTGTCGGGCAGCAGGCTGATCAACGGTGCGATCACACCCACCATGTTGACGGCACGTTCGTCACGCTTGCGCGTCATCTGCGAGCGGATGCTCCTGATCCGCCTCTCGGGATCGACGACACCGACCGGCGCGGCGAGATTGACTCCGGCGAACCGGTTTCCGCCCGCGGGGTCGTTGTCGGACCGCATGTTGACGGGGATCGCCATCGGCAGGGTGTCGATGGGCACGCCCATGTGTTCGTGGTAGAGCCGCAATGCGCCGCACAGCCCGGCCAGGTAGGCGTCGTTGATCGATCCGCCTGCCGCTTTCGCGGCGCGATGCAGGTCGCCGAACACGATGTCGATCGCGTCAGTACGCGACGACAGACTGCGGCGGCGCAGCACCGGCGACGGTTCGGCAGCAGGCCCCACGACGCGTGCGCCGGAGATCGCGTACTCGACGGCACCGCCGAGCGAGGAGACCGGATCCCTGATGACGTTCCCCACCGCGTGCGCTGCCCCGAAGATGGCCTTGCCCACACCGCCCACGATGGCGCCGGGCAGGCGGTTGAACCCTTGTCGCATAAGGTCGTTCGGCGACAGGTCCTGGGGTATGGGCAGCGGCGGATCCTCCTCGGGGGGTGGATCGCGCTCGAGATCGTAGAGGTTGGCGAACATCTCGACACCCCCGACGCCGTCGGTGACGGCGTGGCTGAGATGCACCATCATCGCCGCCCGTCCGCCTGCGAGGCCTTCGACGAGCGTGGCGGTCCACAGAGGGCGGGAGATGTCGAGTGGAGACTGCAGCGCCACCTCGGCCAGGTCGAGCACCTCACGCAGCGTGCCCGGCTCGGCGACGCGCACCCGCCGCACGTGGAAGTCGAGGTTGAAGTCCGGGTCGACGACCCAGCGCGGCGCCACGGTGGGCAGCGTCGGCATCACGACTTTCTGCCGCAGCCGCAGAACCTTGCGCGAGGCATGCTCGAAGCGGGTGCGGAGCCGCTTCCAATCGGGCGTGGTGTCGAGGATCTCGAGCGTCATGATGCCCGAGCGGGTGCGCGGGTTGGCTTCGCCGCGGTGCAGGATCTGATCGACGGGACTGAGTTCCTCCGGGAGCCCGGCCGCATCCAGTTCTGGCATGTCGCTCACAGCTGCGGCCACCCCGCCATCGTCGCTGACCCTCCCGTCGCCTCGCACAATCCTGTACCCACGCTAGTCCGCCACGACGCACCACGATATGCCTTTGGGCGCGATGTAAAGGCGGTGGTCGGACCCGCTATTGGTCTGTGAGCTCAGCTAGGGTGAGTGCGCTGCCCCCGTAGCTCAGCGGATAGAGCAACCGCCTTCTAAGCGGTCGGTCGCAGGTTCGAGTCCTGCCGGGGGCGCTTCGCAACGGCGACAGTCCGTCCCACCGCTCACCCGTCTGCACTCCGCGAAACGGCTGCATACGGGTTACGTTCTTTATGGATTTGCTATGCGTTCTTCGCACCTCGCAGGCGCTGTGGACAGGGTGATGTGATGAGCGATCTGTGCACCGAGGGGGTTGTAGTGACCGTCGACGACGATGACCGCAGCCCGCGTCCCGCGGTGCTGGGCAAGTTGCCTCGTATGCACCGTCCGGACGGATCGCCGATCAGGGTGTTGCTGGTCGACGACGAGCGCGCGTTGACGGGCCTGATCGGCCGGGCTCTCGAATACGAGGGCTGGCACATCGAGAAGGCTCACGACGCGGACGAGGCCGTCGCCAAGTATCACGACGTCGAGCCGGACGTGCTCGTGCTCGACATCATGATGCCCGGCGCGGACGGCTTCAGCGTGCTGGACGCGATCCGGGCTCCGAGCGAATCGACCCGCTACACCCCCGTGCTGTTCCTGACGGCGCGCGACTCGGTGCGTGACCGCGTCGCCGGGCTGACGGCAGGCGGTGACGACTACCTCACCAAGCCCTTCAGTCTCGAAGAGCTCGTGGCCCGGCTGCGCGGGCTGCTGCGCCGCTCCGCCTACCTGACACCCGAAGCCGACGAGATCTTGACTGTCGGTGACCTCGAACTGCGCGCCGCAAGCCGGGAAGTGTTGCGCGACGGCGTTCCCGTCGCGCTCACCACCACCGAGTTCGACCTTCTGCGCTACATGATGCGCAACCCGTATCGCGCGCTCAGCCGCGACGAACTGCTTCTGCGGGTGTGGGGCTACGACTTCGACGCCCGCTCAACCGTCGTCGAGCTGTACGTGTCGTATCTGCGCAAGAAGATCGACGCCGGGCGCGCGCCGATGATCCAAACCGTCCGCGGCGTCGGCTATTTGATCAGGCCGGCGCAGTGACCGGGCTGGCGAGACGGTGGCGGACCTGGACCCTGCGCAAGCAGTTGGTGACAGGTGTGTCGGTCATGGTGATGGCGGCCGTCACACTGCTCGGAGTGCTCGCGACCACCACCCTGTGCCGCGCGGTCGACGAGATGGTGGACAGCCAACTCAACGCCGCCGCCGACGGCTTCAGCGCATCGGTGACGAAGTTCCGGACCACGCCGCAACCACCGACCGGACAGCTTCCCGAGCCGTGGACGATGAAACCGCTGACGCACCTGGTGGGTCAGGCACCTGGGAACATCGTCGCGTTGATCCAGGACGGCCGGGTCGTCGACGCCGCGCTGTTCGGCGACGGTGACGCCGGTCTGGCGCCCGTCGAGGCATCCCAGTACATCGACTCACACCAATGGACAGGCGGCGGGCCGCAGAACGTCGAGTTACCAGGCGTCGGCGCCTACGTGATGGAGGCGCGCCCCGGGGATCGCGACGGTGAACTCCTCGTGACCGGCGTGTCCACCCGGTCAGCCGATCGCGCCGTCACCCAGATGAACATCATCGTCTACTCGTTGACCGCACTCACAGTGCTGGCCACGGGATTGGGCACGCTCGCGATCGTGCGATATGCGCTGAAGCCGCTGGGTCGGGTCACGTCCACCGCCGCCGAGGTGGCGACACTGCCCCTCGACCGCGACAACTACGCCATCAATCTCCGTGTCCCCGAGGACGTCACCGATCCGCGCACCGAGGTGGGTCTGGTCGGGCACACCCTCAACAGGCTGCTGGTCCACGTTGGCGGGGCACTCGCGGAGGTCGCGGCATCGGACCGGCGCATGCGCCAGTTCATCACCGATGCCAGCCACGAATTGCGCACACCACTGGCGGCCATCCTGGGCCATGCCGAACTGACCCGTCAGGACAGCACCGTCCTTCCCGAGAACACCGAATACGCGTTGGCCCGCATCGAATCGGAGTCCAAGCGAATGAATGCGCTGGTGTCGGAGTTGCTGCTCCTGGCACGTCTCGACGAGGGCGACGATCTCCTGACTACCGACTTCGACCTGGCCCAGACGGTCCGCGACGCGGTCAACGACACGGCGGTGACGGCGCCGACCCACGACTGGGTCCTTCACGTCACCGACGAGCCGCTGTGGTGCCGCGGAGACGACGCGAAGATGCACCAGGCGCTGGCAAACCTATTGTCCAACGCCAGAATCCACACGCCTGCCGGTACGACGGTGACGACGGCCGTTCGCGCGCACAGCGGTCACAACGGGCTGCCCGCCGTCGAGATCACCATCACCGACGACGGCCCCGGCATCGCGCCGGAACTATTGCCACACCTGTTCGAGCGATTCGTTCGCGCTGACGCCTCACGATCGCGTCAGGCCGGCGGCACAGGCCTCGGGCTGGCCATCGTCGCCTCGATCATCGAGGCCCATGGCGGCACGATCTCCGCCGAATCCGACCCCCACAGAACCACTTTCCGCATCAGTGTTCCAACCGCAGCGACCGCGACTTCCAAAGAAGGCGCTGAAAGTCTCGCCACCGCAACGTGATTTCTATGCGTTTGCTATGCCACCTGTGCGTTCGTTATCGGTGAAGCGCTTTTCCATCGATTGACTCCTACCGTTGAAACGGTAAGTAGAAGGCGTCGAACACCTTTCGACGAACGACCAAGGAGTCATCCGATGAAGATGTACATCGCAGCCATCCTCCCGGCCGCCGCCGCGATCACGTTCAGTGGTCCCGCAGTCGCCGCACCGACCGGTCCGTCGACGGTGGACAGCACCGTGAAAGACCTTCAAGCGCAGGGCTACAACGTGATCGTCAACCGGACCGGTGCAGCTCCCATGGCGCAGTGCACGGTGAGTTCGGTGCGTCCTGGGCAGACGCATCAGACCGCGGATTCACGCGGTAGCGGCTCGATCAACACCACCGTCATCTCGCAGACCGTGTTCGTCGACGTGCAGTGCTGACCCGAGCGGGCTACCGCGAGTATCGATCTCGGGACACGGTGAGAGCGCCGGGACCGGTGAACACCAAGAGCAGGAACACGAAGCAGTACAGCACCGCCGTCTCGCCGCCGTTGACCGTGGGCCAGAAGCCATCGGGGAAATGGACCCAGAAGTACGCGACCGCCATCTGGCCGGCGGCCACGAATGCCGCAGGCCGGGTGAAGAGACCGATCGCGATCAGGCCGCCGAGCACGACTTCGAGCAGACCCGCCCACCATGCGGGCCAGGCCCCGAAGGCTGCCGGTGAGCCGTCGGGCCATCCGAACAGCTTTGCCGTTCCGTGCAACACGAACATCAGCGCGACGACGATGCGGAAAATGCCCAGCGCCACAGCTGCGCGAGATCTTTGCTCCGTCTGCGGGGTCACCTGCGCGGTCACGTGTCGAACCTCGGGTCAGTCGTCATCCGACCATCGTCAACGATGTTTTCTCTGCGAGCACGCTTTTCATAGGCAATCCATAAGACGCCCGAGTTCGCTTTGCTGGGCAGACCCCGGCGCGAAGAAGTCCGACGGCGCAGGTTTGGTTTTGACGGATCTGGCAATTCTGTTCGGGCAGTTCCCGTCCCAACACTTGAATAGGACCCGTCCATGATTGTGCTCGGCATCATCCTCTTGTTGATCGGCTACTTCACCAGCCTCTCGATCCTGTACACGATCGGCGCGATTCTCGTGGTCGTCGGCGTCGTTCTCTGGATCCTGGGTGCGGTCGGCCGCCCGGTCGGTGGGCGAAAAGTCTGGTTCTAGCTGCTCTCTCTGGTCATCACCGAGCGAGGCGCGCGACGGCACCTGCCGTCTCGCGCCTCGCTTGTTTTTCCGTGGGCGCTGAAGCGTTTCAACCTCCTGTGGTGCCGCAACCGCGCTGAGGAGTGGCGGCGCTCACGCGCCGAAGGCAGCCAACGCGGCGTCCGCGCACGCGCAATCGTCGGCCACGGCCGCGCCGCTGACCCCGATCCCGCCGATCACCGTATCGTCGACTACGACAGGCACACCGCCGCCGAAGATCACGAACCGGCCATTTCCGTTGGCCTGCAACCCGAATAGCTCGCCGCCCGGCGCGGCGAGGGTGGCGAGCTCAGCAGTCGAGATGCTGTTGGCCGTTGCGGTGTAGGCCTTGTCGACCGCCAGCACCGGCCCGGCGATCTCGGCACCGTCCATCCGGCCGAAGGCGATGAGGTGACCACCCGCATCGACCACCGCGGCCGACACCAACACCGAACGCCGAGCAGCTTCGGTGTGCGCGGCCCGAACCATCTGCTGCGCCTTCTCCAACGCAATACTCATCCGTCTTTTCCTACCTCGTGAGCTCGGTATGGTCATCGGTTGTCGGATAGATCAATTCGGCCCACCGCTGCTCCTCCCACAGCGCCATGCGAGTGCGCGCGGGTTCGCCGATCGCGTCCATGACGAGTTGCACCAGCAGTTCGGTGAGCAGAAACCCTCCCGTCATGCTGTGGTAGGCGGTCCCTGCTGTGCTCGCAGCAGCCAACACCACCTCGGCGTCCGGCGCGACCGGACACGCCAGGTCGTCGGTGACGAGGATGACGAGGGCACCCGCGCGGTGCGCTCTTTGAGCGAGGTCGGCCGTCGAGCGCTGGTAGCGGTGATAGTCGAAGAGGGTCACCACATCGCCGCGACGAAGGTCCAGCACCGTGCCGAGGTCTCGACCGTCAGGATCTTCCAGCAGCCCGACGCCCTGCCGAAGCTGCTCCAGGTGGAAGGCGAGGTTCATGGCGATCAGATGGGAAAACCGGCCGCCGTGGAGAAACAGCCGGCGGTCGGTATCGGCGAGGAGGTCGACGGCCCGTTCGATCGCGTGCGGCGACAGCAGGCTCATCGTTTCCACGGCCCGGTCGGACTGCATACGCGCCTGCCTCAGCAGACGGTCCAGCCGTGTCCCGGGCGGCGGTGCCTCAGCGAGACGGGCGATCGGCCCGCTGGATCGGACCGACAGCTCCGACCGGAGCGCGACCTGCAACGCTGCGAAGCCGTCGTAGCCGAGTGACTGCGCGAACCTGAGAACCGTTGGCGCGCTTACTTCGGCACGCTCGGCCAGCCTGGCCGCGCTTGTCAGGCCCGCGCCGGGATAGTCGGCAAGAAGCGCGCGCGCAACCCGTCTCTCCGCGCGGCTCAGCGTCGGCAGCGCGTCGTTGGCGCGACCGGCAACAGAGGTTTCAGTCACGTGAACAACCCCCGTTCCGTATTACAAACGTTTCAAATTCTAGGCAACTGTGATTTGATGAAACAACCCTGACAATGCAGGGTTGGCGCTCCGTCGCACGAGGAGGTCGAGTGCCCGTTGTGAGTGGTTCTCGAAGCAGCGTCATCGCGTGTCCGCACCTCATCACGCCTGTCATTCGTCTCGCCGGCCTCTCATGTAGCCACTCCCTCCCCGAAGAACTCGAGGTACGCGTTGCGGGCGTCGACCAGTCGCACCACAACTGCCTCACGTGCAGCCGGCCCATCCCGAGTCATCAACGTTTCGTAAATCGGTTTGTGCGTCGTGGCGAAGTCTCGGTAAGTCTCCGGCAGACAGTCGGCATTCGCGACGGCGAGTCGGTCGGCCCAGTCGAAGAAGTCCACGCAGAGTCCGGCGATGGCGTTGCTCATGAGCGGATTCCCACACGCATCGGCGAGCGCAATGTGAAACTGCGACTCCAACGCGTGGTAGGTCCGGACGCTCGACACCGGCTGGCGCATGATGTCGCGCAACCGGTCGAAGTCCTTGGTCGTGCCCCGCGCCGCGGCCAGTTCCGCTGCGGCGCTCTCAACAGCGCACCGGAGCTCGAAGTGGCACAGAATGTCGTGCCGCGCTTGCGGTTCCAGAGACGTGGCGGGTTTGCGCGACGGCGCCTCAGCGATTCGAGTTCGTCCGTTGCGGCCGACCGACGTGACCAGCAGGCCGTCCGCCCTCAAGACGTTGATCGCCGACCGCAGCGTCGCCCGGCCGACGCCGAACTCGCTCGCCAGTTCGCGTTCGCTGGGGATCGCATCCCCGGGCCTCCACACGCCCGTTCCGATGTTCCACCGGAGGGCACGCTCCACCCTCAACCGGGACGTGATTCGTCCAGCCGACGAGGCCGACGAGGCCGACAAAGCTCCTCGGTTCGCGTCCGGGCCCGCATCGCGCATTCATTAATGGAATCAGATCAAGCCCATTTACGCCATCATCAACCACGCTAGGTCCACACAGGAGGAGTCATGGCAGGACTACGTAGAGAACTCGGCGCGGCAGAGGCCATGGCGCTGTCGGTGGCCCTCATGGCGCCCACCCTGTCGGCGTCTCTGAACGGGCCGGGAACCGCTGCCATCGCCGGCAGTGCGGTTCCGCTCGTCCTGATCGTCAGCACCATCGGCGTCGGCTTGGTGGCCTACGCCTTCGTGAAGCTGACGCGCAAGCACAATCACGCGGGATCGTCGTACGCGTTCGTCGGTACCGAGATCGGCCCACGAACCGGATTCTTCGCCGGGTTCGCGCTCCTCGGTGTCTACCTCGCCTTCTGCGGCTCGACGATGACGGCCACGGTCATCTTCTGCCAGGACTTCCTCGCCAGAATCGGTCTGGACGTGGGCGGATGGGGCTGGATTCCCATCGCTGTCGTGGCCGCGATCGCGGGTTACGTGCTCTGCAACCGCGAGGTCAGGCTGGTCGCCAAGATCCTTCTGTGGATCGAGTTCATCTCGATCGGGCTCATCGTCATCCTGTCGTTGTGGATCCTGATCCGGCTCTCGACGGCGACCGCACCTGCCTCCCTTCCCGACGCGGGTCTCTCGGCGACCCCGTTCCTGCCCGGCGCCGAGGGATTGGGACCGATCGCGGCGGCCACCGTGCTGGGCTTCTTCTGCTTCGCCGGTTTCGAGGCGTCCGCATCGCTGGGCGAAGAGACATCGAACCCGCGCAAGCTCATTCCCGTCGCCATCGGCGCCGCGGTGCTGATCGGCGGCATCTTGTTCGTCGTCGCCTTCTACGCCCAGACCGTCGCCTACGGCGTG
>DATEIG010000270.1:0-3262 GCA_035279185.1 Mycobacterium sp. | reverse complement strand
CGAACACGGCGAACTCGAGCGCGGCTTCGTCGTCACGTCCAGCGGTCGAATCTCCGGCGTCACCGAACCCGGCGAGGTCTCGCTCACGTATCCGTTCCCGGTCAAGGACCTGGTGCGGCTCGACGATGCGCTGAAGTTCGGGTCGCGTCGGGCAAAGGCCCGCTTCGCGGTGTACATCGGCGATCTCGGCGCCGACACGGCCGCGAAGGCACGCGAGGTCTTGGCGAGCGTGCCGACCCCCAACAACGCGGTGCTGCTGGCCGTGTCGCCGAACCAGAAGGCGATCGAGGTGGTCTACGGGTCGGAGGTTCAGGGCCGCGGGATCGAGGAGTCGGCTCCCAAGGGCGTCAAGGCCGCCGCGGCGTCGTTCAACTACGGCAACCTGATCGCCGGTCTCGTCAGCGCCGTCAAGGTGATGAGCGCAGGCGTTCGACCCGCCTAACCTGGTCTCGAGATAGCACTCAGGGTTGTTGATTCCCGAAAATCACAGCCCTGAGTTCAATCTCGGGGATACCTAGCTCTTGTCGAAGGCGCGGGCCCGCAGCGCGCGCTCGACGCCTGCGCGGCCTTCGAGCACCAGCCGTCGCAGCGACGGCTGCAATTCACCCTCGAGGAAGCGACTGGCGGCTGCGAGTGCCTCCTCGCTGATGTCCCATGACGGGTACAGGCCGATGACGACCGTCTGCGCGACCTCGCTGGAGCGGCGCTCCCAGACGCCGGGAATGGCCGCGAAGTACTTCTCGGTGAACGGTTGCAGCAGCGCCTGCTGACCTGGTTGGACAAACCCGTCGATGATCGACCGCCCGACGATGTTGGGCAGGGTGTCGTCCTCGATGACCAGCTGCCACGCGGTGTTCTTCACCGCGGGCTGCGGGCGTGCGGCGGCCGCGCGTGCGGCGTTGCGCTTGCCCGCCGCCGTCGGATCGCGCTCGGCCTCGGCGTCGATGAAAGGCGTTGCCTCGCTGTCACCGTCGATGTCGCCAGCGGCCGCGAGCGCGGTGACGATGCGCCACCGCAGGTCGGTGTCGACGGTCAAGCCCGGCAGCCCGTGGTCGGCGGGATCGGTGTCGAGTAGCGAGGCCAGCACCGCGACGTGCCGCAGTGCGAGGACCGACGTGCAGAGCGCGTTGACGAACGCCAGCTGGTGGTCCGACCCCGGTTCGGCGGCGCGGGCCAATTCGAGCAGCCGGTCGGCGAACGGTGGCCAGCCGTCGGAGCATGCCCAGTCCGGGTCGGCGTAGGACCGCAGCGCGGTCTGCGCCTGCAGCAGAAGGCGTTGTGCCACACCGACTTCGGTTTCGGCGTGCACGCCGGCCATGACCAGGGCGACGAAGTCGCGGGCCTTCAGTTCGGCCTCGCGTGTCATCTCCCACGCCGCCGACCAGGCCAGCGTGCGGGGGAGCGGCTCGGCGATGTCGGCGATGCGGGTCAGCACGGTCTGCAGCGACTCAGGGTCGAGTCGCAGCGAGCAGTAGGTCAGATCGTCGTCGTTGACGAGGATCAGCTTGCCGCGGGAAACACCTTCCAGCGCAGCGACTTCTGTGAGGTCGCCTTCGATGTCGAGTTCCTCGCGGTGGGTCCGCGCCAGCTTGCCGGAGCCGTCGTCGTCGTAAATGCCGACGGCGAGACGGTGCACGCGGGTCTCGCCTGCGCCGGGCTGGGCGCCGCTCTGGCTGATGCCGAAGCGCGTGAACCGGCCGTCGGCGTCAACGTCGAAGTCGGCGCGCAAGGTATTGAGGCCGGTGGTCTTGAGCCACTGCTGGCCCCAGTGCGACAGGTCGCGGCCCGACGACTTCTCCAGCGCGCCGAGAAGGTCGCCGAATGTGGCGTTGTCGAACGCGTGGTCGCGGAAGTAGTCCCGCAGCCCGGCGAGGAACGCCTCGAGTCCGACGTAGGCGACGAGTTGCTTGAGGACGCTGGCGCCCTTGGCGTAGGTGATGCCGTCGAAGTTGACCTCGACGGCGTGCAGGTCGGGGATGTCGGCGGCGACGGGGTGTGTCGACGGCAGCTGGTCCTGCCGGTACGCCCACGACTTCTCGGCGTTGGCGAAGGTCGTCCACGCCTCGGTGTATTCGGTGGCTTCGGCCTGGCACAGCACCGAGGCGAACGTCGCGAACGACTCGTTGAGCCAGAGGTCGTCCCACCAGCGCATGGTGACGAGGTCGCCGAACCACATGTGCGCCATCTCGTGCAGAACCGTCTCCGCGCGGCGCTCGTACGAGGCGCGAGTGACCTTGCTGCGGAAGACGTAGTCCTCCAAAAACGTTACGGCGCCTGCGTTTTCCATGGCGCCGGCGTTGAACTCCGGAACGAACAGCTGGTCGTACTTGCCGAATGCGTACGGTTCGCCGAAGTTGCGGTGGTAGAAGTCGAAGCCCTGCTTCGTCTCGGTGAAAAGCCGGTCGGCGTCCATGAATTCGGCCAGGCTCTTGCGGCAGAACAGGCCGAGCGGGATCTCGCCGTGCTCGTCGGTGTAGGCGTCGCGCCAGAACGCGTACGGCCCGGCGATCAACGCGACGAGGTAGGTGCTCATCTTCGGGGTCGTCGCGAAGGTGATCGTCTTGCCGTCGCCCTCGACGTTGGCCGTGGCGGGTGCGCCGTTGGAGATCACCTCCCAGTGCGCGGGCGCGGTGACGGTGATGTCGAACGTCGCCTTGAGGTCGGGCTGGTCGAAACACGCGAACATCCTCTTGGCGTCGGCGGTTTCGAACTGGGAGTAGAGGTAGACCTCGTTGTCGACGGGGTCGACGAAGCGGTGCAGGCCCTCGCCGGTGTTCGAGTACAGGCAGGTGGCGTCGACGACGAGCGTGTTGTGCTGCTGCAGGCCGGACAGCGCGATGCCCTTGGACTCGTCGTATTCCGAGACGTCGAGGTCGACGCCGTTGAGGGTGGCGCGCTGAACGCTCTCGGCGGCGATGTCGATGTAGGTGTCAGCGCCGGGAAGCGCGTCGAACTCGACGGTCGCGGTGGACCGGAACGTCTTCTCGCCGGGCGCGCCGGAGCCGTCGGTGAGGTCGAGATCGACGAGGTAGCGCTCGACGGTGACGAGGGCTGCTCGTTCGATGGCCTGGTCGCGAGTCAGATTTGGAAGAACCACACGTCCAACTTAGTGGTCCCGCCCGTGGCGGGCTCGGCTCGGTTAGCGCGGCAGCCCGGTCAGCCCGGGTGTGTTGATCAAACCGGACAGGCCTTGGTTGTCCTGCAGCATGTTGAGGAACGTGCCGTTGCCGATCGATCCCATCATCTGCGGGCAGTACATCGA
>DATEIG010000269.1:0-10880 GCA_035279185.1 Mycobacterium sp. | reverse complement strand
GCTCATGTCACCCCTTCGGCAAGTTCTGGTTCCTCGCGCTCGCGCCAGTCGTCGGGCAGCAGGTGGTCGAGAACGTCGTCGACGGAGACCGCGCCCAGCAGGTGGCCCTCTTCGTCGACCACCGGACCGCAGACCAGATTGTAGGCAGCGAAATACCGGGTGACGGCCGTCAGCGGATCCTCCGGCCGCAGGCTCGGCAGGTCGGTGTCCAAAATGCCGCCCACCAGCGCGGCAGGAGGCTCGCGCAGCAGCCGCTGCAGATGCGCACAGCCCAGGTAGCGGCCGGTCGGAGTGGCGGTCGGCGGTCGCACCACGAAGACCAGCGAGGCCAGCGCGGGCGTCAGGTCGGGGTCGCGCACCCGGGCCAGCGCCTCGGCGACGGTGGTGTCGGGGGCGATCGCCACCGGCTCCGACGTCATCAACCCGCCTGCCGTGTCCGGCGAGTGGGCCAGCAGGCGGCGGACGTCCTCGGAGTCCTCGGGGTCCATCCGGCGCAGGAACAACTCCGCGTCGGCGGGCGTCATCGTGCCCAGCAGGTCGGCGGCGTCGTCGGGGTCCATCGCCTCGAGCACGTCGGCGGCGCGTTCAGGCTCCAGTTGCCGCAGCACATTGGCCTGTTCGTCCTCGGGCAGCTCCTGCAGCACGTCGGCGAGCCGCTCGTCGTCAAGTGCACGCACGACCTCGAACCGGCGTTTGTCCGGCAGCTCGCGGATCGCCTCGGCGACCTCGATGGGTCGCTGCCCCTGGAACTGCTCGAGCAGTTGCGCGACGCCCTGACCGGGCATCGCCAAACCCGACGGCGTGAGCCCGTGCACCCGCTGCCAGTCGACGGTGTAGACGTTCCTGCGGCGGCCGAGCCGTCGCGCGAGCGGTCGGACGGCCACCTTGGTGACCAGCCAGTCGCGGGTGCGGGACTGTTCGATACCCAGGTCGACCACGACGACGTCGACTCCGTCGAGCTCGGGCAGCTCCGGGTCGTCGACCCGGACCCGGGTTTCGATGACCTGGCCGAGCACCAGCACCTCACCCGGCCGCTGCGAGAACTTCCTCAGCGAGACGTTGGCGGTGATCAGCGTGACGGCGCTTGGGTCGATGGCGGTGACGCGCCCGATCGGGACGAAGATGCGCCGACGGGTCAGCAGTTCGACGACAAGGCCGAGCACCCGCGGTTGGTGACGGACGATGCTGATGCTGATCACCACGTCGCGAACCCGGCCGATGGACTCGCCGTCGGGGCCAAGGACCACCAAACCCGCGAGTCGGGCCGCGTAGACCCTGTTCACCGACGCCATGTCTCAAAGGGTAGAGAGTGTGGTTGTGGAAAACCGGTATCGACCCCGTCGAACGATTCTTTCCGTTCCCGGCAGCAGCGCCAAGATGATCGACAAGGCGAAATCGCTGCCCGCCGACGAGGTGTTCCTCGATCTGGAGGACGCCGTCGCACCCGATGCCAAAGCAGAGGCGCGCACGCGGGTGGCGACCGCGCTCGCCGACTCGGGCTGGGCGGGCCAGCTGCGCGGGGTGCGGGTGAACGACTGGACGACGCCGTGGACCTACGCCGACACCATCGAGGTGGTGTCGACAGCGGGCGCGTCGCTCGACATCGTCGTATTGCCCAAGGTGACCGACGTCTCCCACATCACCGCGCTCGACCTGTTGCTCACCCAGCTCGAGACCACCCACGGCCTCCCCGTGGGCCGGATCGGCATCGAGGCGCAGATCGAGAACGCGCAAGGCCTGACGAACATCGACGCGATCGCGGCGGGCCCGCGGGTGCAGGCGCTGGTACTCGGCCCGGCGGACATGGCCGCGAGCCTCAACATGCGCACGCTGGAGGTGGGTGAACAGCCCGAGGGGTACGACGTCGGCGACGCCCACCACCACGTGCTGATGCGCATCCTGGTCGCGGCGCGCGCCCACGGCGTGCTGGCGATCGACGGGCCCTACCTCAAGGTGCGCGACGTCGACGCCTTCCGCCGGGTGGCGGGCCGCTCGGCGGCGCTGGGTTACGACGGCAAGTGGGTGCTGCACCCCGACCAGATCGCTGCGGGGAACGAACTTTTCAGCCCCCGCCAAGCCGATTACGACCATGCCGAGTTGATTCTCGAGGCCTACGAGTGGCACACCTCGCGGGCCGGGGGAGCGCGCGGCGCGGTGATGCTGGGCGACGAGATGATCGACGAGGCCAGCCGCAAGATGGCGCTGGTGATCGCAGGCAAGGGCCGAGCGGCAGGCATGACGCGCGAGGCGGAGCCGTTCCGGCCGCCGAGCTAGCCGCGAATGGCTATGGCGCCCATTGCCATCCGCTGGCGGCGATGCCGATGACGAAAACGACGTAGAGCGCCACGAGCGCCGTGACGAGGCCGCCGACGATCGTTCCGGCCAGCGCGAGACCGTATCCGTCCTGACCGGTGCGCCTGCATTCACGCATGGCGACGATCCCGAGGATGAAGCCCGCGATCGACGGCAGGCCGCAGAACACCAGCCCGGCCAGGGAGGCGACCAACGACGCGATCGCCTTGCCGTTGGTGCCGAGCGGCTTGCCCTGCCGGTAGGGGTCATACGGCGGATAACCCGGATACGGGGGCGGCGGATACCCGCCACCCTGCGGGTAGACGGGCGGGGGCAACGGCGGATACCCGGTCGGATAGTCGACGGGCGCGTACGGATCCGGTTGTGCCCCAACGCTTTCCAGCGGCGGATACTCCCCGCCGCGGTGCGGCTCGTACGGGTGGCTCATGTCAGGAGCTGAGCGCGAACACGGTCCAGATGATGCTGATGATCAACGTCGCGACACCAACGGCGATACCGGCGACCGCGAGGCCGTGGCCGCCTTGGCGCCTCTCTTTGATCTGGTTGAGCGCGACAACGCCGAGCCCGATCCCGACCAGTGACCCGAGCGTGCACAGGATGCCGATCAGCGAGGCCACCAGCGACCAGATCGCCAGCTGGTTTGTCTCCGGCTGCGGCTGCCCGAAGGTGCCGCCGTACGCGCCCGGATATCCCTGCGCCGGGTACGACGACGGCGGCGGCGGGTAGCCGGTCGGTCCCGCGCCGTACGGCGGCGGGTAGGACTGTGCGCCGAATCCGGGCTGCCCGCCGTAGCTCGACGGGTCGGGGTAGGGCGGCGGATAGCCGTGCTGCTGCGCACCCGCAGGCGGGAAGCCGGGTGGCGGAGGCGGATACCCGGGCGACGGCGGGTAGGGCGGCGGATAGCCGCCCTGGCCGAAGTCCGCGGCAGGCGGCGGAAAGCCGGTCGGCGGGGTGTCGACACCGGCCCCGGCATAGCCGGGCGGGGTGAACTGCTGGGTGGGCGGAACGTACTGCTCGGTGGGGGCGCCGGGCGGAGTGAATTGCTCGGTGGCGGGTTGCGGCTGGGACCCTTCGCCCTGCTGCTGCGACTGCTCGATCGACGGCGCCTCGTACGCACTGGATGACGGCTCCGACGAACTGGAACTGGCGTCGGATGCTGGCGTTTCGGAGGACTCCCCGCCCGGATTTGTCATGCTGTTCAACCTAGCGTATGCGCTGGTACCCGTGGTGAGACCCGGCGCGGGGCACCAACGCCGACGCCGATTCGTTGGACGTGTGTGGCGACGAGAATTCGCGCCGCCGGTAGAGGAGAATGAGGATCCATGACCAGCCCCTTCCAGCCCGGACAGAGCCCCGGCGCGACACCGGGCGCGCCGACGACCCCGGCCCGCGGGCCGGCCGCCCTGCCGACGCCGCCGAAGGGCTGGCCGATCGGCTCGTATCCGACCTACGCCGAGGCCCAGCGTGCGGTCGATCACCTGTCTGACTCGGAGTTTCCCGTCCAGCAGGTGACGATCGTCGGCGTCGACCTCATGCAGGTCGAGCGGGTCACCGGCCGTCTGACCTGGCCCAAGGTCCTCGGCGGCGGTGTGATCAGCGGCGCGTGGCTCGGCCTGTTCATCGGCCTGATCCTCGGGTTCTTCAGCGAGAACCCCTGGGCATCGCTGATCACCGGCCTGGTCGCGGGTGTCTTCTTCGGCCTGATCACCTCGGCGATCCCGTACGCGATGGCGCGCGGCACCCGGGACTTCAGTTCCACGATGCAGCTCGTCGCCGGTCGCTACGACGTGCTGTGCGACCCGCAGAGCGCCGAGAAGGGTCGGGAACTCCTGGCGCGCTTGGCTATCTGAGCCCGGCGACCGGCGCGCCGCTGCAGGTCACGATCGTGCTGCGGCTCTCGACGCGCCGCCGCCAAGTGTTGCAAATCACGCACAGCTAGCTCTACGGTTCTGGCGCGGGACTTCCCCCGCGAAGCCGCTCCGGCGGCGACATTGGAAGCGGACAGGAGGCCGGTCGTGCGCGCACGTCGACTGTGTGCAGCGGCGCTGGCGGCTGTGACCACGGCATCCGTGGTCACCGCATGTGGTTCCGGTGGCGGCGGGCTCGTCATCAACTACTACACGCCGGCAAGCGAGATGGCGACGTTCACCGCGGTCGCGAAGCGCTGCAACGAGGAACTCGCGGGGCGCTTCACCATCCAGCAGATCAGCCTGCCGAAGGAGGCCGACGCGCAGCGTCTTCAGCTGGCGCGACGGCTCACCGGCAACGACAAGACGCTCGACGTGATGGCGCTCGACGTGGTCTGGACCGCCGAGTTCGCCGAAGCCGGCTGGGCGCTGCCACTGTCCGACGACCCGTCAGGGCAGGCCGAGGCCGACGCCACCACCAACACGCTGCCGGGGCCGCTCGAGACGGCCAAGTGGCAGGACAAGCTGTACGCCGCGCCGGTCACCACGAACACGCAGTTGCTCTGGTACCGCGCGGATTTGATGAATGACCCGCCCGCCACCTGGGATGCGATGGTGGCCGAGGCGACGAGGCTGCATGCCGCGGGCAAGCCGAGTTGGATTGCGCTGCAGGCCAAGCAGTACGAGGGCCTCGTGGTGTGGTTCAACACACTGCTGGAAAGCGCTGGGGGACAAGTACTTTCGGACGACGGTAAAACCGTCACGCTCGTCGACACGCCCGAGCACCGCGCGGCTACGGTCAAGGCGCTGCAGATCATGAAGGCGGTGGCAACCGCACCCGGCGCAGACCCGTCGATCACCCAGACCGACGAGGGCACCGCCCGCCTGGCCCTCGAGCAGGGCAAGGCCGCGCTCGAGGTCAACTGGCCGTTCGTGCTGCCGTCGATGCTGGAGAACGCCGTCAAGGGCGGCGTGAGTTTCCTTCCGCTCGACAAGGATCCCGCGCTGGAGGGCAGCATCAACGACGAAGGCACCTTCTCGCCGTCCGACGCCCAGTTCGAAACGGCCTACGACGCGAGCAAGAAGGTGTTCGGGTTCGCGCCGTACCCAGGGGTTCAGGCGGGGGAGCAGGCGAAGGTGACGTTGGGTGGTCTCAACCTCGCGGTGGCGAGCACCACCCAGCACCGCGCGGAGGCGTTCGAGGCCATCCGGTGCATGCGCAGCGTCGAGAACCAGCGCTACACGTCGGTCGAGGGCGGCCTGCCCGCGGTGCGCACCTCGCTCTACGACGACCCGGCGTTCCAGAAGAAGTACCCGCAGTACGCGATCATCCGCGAACAGCTGACCAACGCCGCGGTGCGTCCCGCCACGCCTCAGTACCAGGCGGTGTCCACCAGAATCTCGGCGACGCTGGCGCCGATCACCGACATCGACCCCGAGGCAACGGCCGACGAACTGGCCGAAGCGGTTCAAAAGGCGATCGACGGTAAGGGGCTGATCCCGTGACGGCCACGCTGGAGAACGACGAAGTTTCGAAGGCACCGGCCGCGACGGCGGGCGGCGCGGGTGACGACAAGAAGTCCGACCGCAGGCTGGCCTACCTGCTGATCGCCCCCGCGGTGATCCTGATGCTCGCGGTCACCGCATACCCGATCGGCTACGCGGTGTGGCTGAGCCTGCAGCGCTACAACTTGGCCGCGCCGGACGACACCGCATTCGTCGGCTTGTCGAACTACCAGACCGTGCTCACCGACCGGTACTGGTGGACGGCGTTCGTCATCACGCTCGTCATCACCGTCGTCTCGGTGGCCATCGAGTTCGTGCTCGGCATGGCCTTGGCGCTGGTGATGCACAGGACGATCTTCGGCAAAGGCGTTGTGCGCACGGCGATTCTGATTCTGTACGGAATCGTCACCGTCGCCGCGTCCTACAGCTGGTACTACGCGTGGACGCCGGGCACCGGGTATCTGGCCAACCTGCTGCCGGAGGGCAGCGCGCCGCTGACCGAACAGATCCCGTCGCTGGCCATCGTCGTGCTCGCCGAGGTGTGGAAGACGACGCCGTTCATGGCGCTGCTGCTGCTCGCCGGGCTCGCGCTGGTGCCGCAGGATCTGCTCAACGCGGCGCAGGTCGACGGCGCCGGCGCGTGGAAGCGGCTGTTCAAAGTGATTCTGCCGCTGATCAAACCGGCCATCCTGGTCGCATTGCTGTTCCGCACACTCGACGCGTTCCGCATCTTCGACAACATCTACGTGCTCACCGGCGGCGCCAACAACACCGGGTCGGTGTCGATCCTCGGCTACGACAACCTGTTCAAGGCGTTCAACCTCGGGCTCGGTTCGGCGATCAGCGTGCTGATCTTCCTGTCGGTGGCGATCATCGCGTTCATCTTCATCACGCTCTTCGGCGCCTCGGCGCCGGGATCCGACGAGGAGAGGCGCTGATGGCCGAAGCTGACGATGCGGGCCTGCGGCCCGATGAGGAAGCGAGCAGACATGCCTGAGCGGGTCGGTGCGGGCCGGGCGACGGGGTGGACCGTCGTCAACGTCCTCGTGGTGCTCTACGCACTGTTCCCGGTGCTCTGGATTCTGTCGCTGTCGCTGAAGCCGACCTCAACGGTCAAGGACGGCAAGCTGATTCCGACCCAAATCACCTTCGACAACTACAGGGGCATCTTCTCCGGCAACGCGTTCAGCTCGGCGCTGATCAACTCGATCGGCATCGGTCTGATCACCACGGTGATCGCCGTCGTCGTCGGCGGTATGGCCGCCTACGCGGTGGCCCGGCTGCAGTTCCCCGGCAAGCGGCTGCTCGTCGGCGTCGCGCTGCTGATCGCGATGTTCCCTCAGATCTCGCTCGTCACACCGATTTTCAACATGTGGCGCAGCATCGGGCTGTTCGACACGTGGCCCGGCCTGATCATCCCGTACATCACGTTCGCCCTGCCGCTGGCGATCTACACCCTGTCGGCGTTCTTCCGGGAGATCCCCTGGGATCTGGAGAAGGCGGCGAAGATGGACGGCGCCACGCCCGCGCAGGCGTTCCGGAAGGTGATCGCGCCGCTGGCGGCGCCCGGCATCGTCACCGCGGCGATCCTGGTCTTCATCTTCGCGTGGAACGACCTGCTGCTGGCGCTGTCGCTGACGGCCACCGAACGCGCGATCACCGCGCCGGTGGCGATCGCGAACTTCACGGGCAGTTCGCAGTTCGAGGAACCGACTGGGTCGATTGCGGCGGGAGCAATGGTCATCACGGTTCCGATCATCATCTTTGTTCTCATCTTCCAACGACGGATCGTCGCTGGATTGACGTCCGGTGCGGTGAAGGGGTAGTTCGATGGCCGAGATTGTGTTGGATCGGGTGACCAAGAGTTACCCCGACGGCGCCACGGCCGTGAAGGATCTCTCGATCACGATCGCCGACGGCGAATTCATCATCCTGGTCGGACCCTCGGGTTGCGGAAAGTCCACCACCCTCAACATGATTGCCGGTCTGGAGGAGATCTCGTCGGGCGAGATGCGTATCGGCGGCGAACGGGTGAACGACAAGGCGCCCAAGGACCGCGACATCGCGATGGTGTTCCAGTCGTATGCGCTCTACCCGCACATGACCGTCCGGCAGAACATCGCCTTCCCGTTGACCTTGGCCAAGATGAACAAGAACGAGATCGCGACCAAGGTCGAGGAGACAGCGAAAATCCTTGACCTGAGTGCACTTCTGGACCGCAAGCCGGCGCAGCTGTCGGGCGGTCAGCGCCAGCGCGTCGCGATGGGACGCGCGATCGTGCGCAACCCGAAGGCGTTCCTGATGGACGAGCCGCTGTCCAACCTCGACGCGAAACTGCGCGTACAGATGCGCTCGGAGATCGCTCGGCTGCAGAACCGGCTGGGCACCACGACGGTCTACGTGACCCACGATCAGACCGAGGCCATGACGCTCGGCGACCGGGTCGTCGTCATGCGGGCGGGGGTCGCCCAGCAGATCGGCACGCCCGAGGAGCTGTACTCCAAGCCGGCGAACCTCTTCGTCGCCGGTTTCATCGGTTCCCCCGCGATGAACTTCTTCCCCGCGACGCTGACCGACGTCGGGGTGCGGCTGCCGTTCGGCGAGGTGACGCTCACCCAGGAGGTACACGACGTCATCGGCCAGCACCGCAGGCCCAACAACGTGATCGTCGGCATCCGGCCCGAACACATCGAGGACGCGTCGCTCATCGACACGTACGCCCGCATCCGCGCGCTCACGGCGGAGGTGACGGTCGACTTCGTCGAATCCCTCGGCGCCGACAAATACGTGCACTTCAAGACCGAGGGAGCCGGTGCGCAGGCGCCACAGCTGGCCGAGCTGGCGGCCGAGTCGGGCGTCGGCGAAAACGAGTTCGTCGCACGGGTTTCCACCGAGTCGAAGGTGACGCCGGGTGGCACGGTGGAGCTGGCGTTCGACACCACGAAGCTGGTCATCTTCGACGCCGACAGCGGGACGAACCTGTCAATCCCGCCGGCGGGAGCGCGCGAGGAGCGGGCCGCGACGCCCCCGCCCCCCGCGCCGGAGGAGAAGCCGCAGGAGGAGAGCGCGCCCGCCGAGGAGCAGACGTCGCCGCCGACCGAGTGACCGATGTCCTCGCGCTTGTTCGCGCTGCGCTGCTCGCCCACTTCGGTCGGGAACCCGACACCGCGAGTGTGACGTTCCTGGGCACGCAGGCGTTCGACGTCCTGCGGTTCGGGCCCGACGACGACAACGTCATTCACTATGTGTCGCTGGGCTGTTCGCGCGAACCGATGACCGACCCCACCGAGTTCGCCACCGATCCGGTCCGCGGCCCGCGCGCGGAGGTCGTCGTCGCATTGCGCGCGTCCACGCCGACCGGGCTGGCGCGCAGCGTGGCGGTACTGGCCGCCGCGCCTGCCGTCGAGGGACTGGTGCTCGCACCTGACGCGCTGGTCGATCTCGGCTCCCCGCTGTGGGAGGGTGCGGCGTTCACCGCATTCCTGTTGAGCGACAGCGACATCGGCGATGTCGAACTGCCCGCGCCTCGCGACCCGGTGACCGTGTTGTCGGCGGTTCCGATCACGCCGACGGAGGCGGCCTGGGTGCGCCTGAAGGGCGCCGAGGCCATGCGCGAGGCCTGGCGGACCGACGGCGTCGACGTGCTCGACCCCAACCGCAAGGCGTCCGCCCCCAGCTAGCGCTCCGCGTTCCGCGGGAACTACAGCCAGTGGTTGTGCCGGAAGGTGCGATACAGCGCGAAGCACACGCAGAACATCACCAGCAGCACCGCCGGGTAGCCCCAGGTCCACTGCAATTCGGGCATGTGCTCGAAGTTCATCCCGTAGATGCCCGCCAACGCCGTCGGCACGGCCGCGATGGCGACCCACGCCGAGATCTTGCGCATGTCGACGTTCTGCTGCATCGCGACCTTGCCGAGCGCGGCCTGCACCAGCGAGCTGAGCATCTCGTCGTAACTGGTGATCCGGTCGGAGGCCTGGATGTTGTGGTCGAGCACGTCGCGCATGTAGCGCCGCACCTCGATCGAGATCAAGTCGTTGTGGTCGGTGTGCAGCCGTTGCAAGCCGAGCGTCAAAGGGCTGACCGCCCTGCGCAATTCGACGACCTCGCGCTTGAGCAGATAGATGCACTCGATGTTGGTCTGCTTCAGGGGCGAGAAGATGTCCTCCTCCATTGCGTCGATGTCGACCTCGATCAGGTCGGTGACGTCGAGGTAGCTGTCCACCACATGGTCGGCGATCGCGTGCATGATCGCGTACGGGCCCAGCTTGAGCAGCGCGGGCGACTCCTCGAGCTTGCGGCGCACGTCGGCCAGCCCGCTGTGCTCGCCGTGCCGGACCGTCACCACGAAGTCGACGCCGACGAAGATCATCAGCTCACCGGTCTCGACGATTTCCCTCGCCTTGGCGACCGACTCGTGTTCGACGTAGTTCACGGTCTTGAGCACGAGGAACAAGGTCTTGTCGTACCGCTCGAGCTTCGGACGTTGATGGGCGTGCACAGCGTCTTCGACGGCCAGTTCGTGAAGACCGAATACGTCACCGACGGCCTGCATCTGGTGTTCGTCGGGCTCGTGCAGGCCGATCCACACGAATGCGTCCTTGCCCTCGGACTCCAGCTCGTGAACCTTGTTCAGCGCCGCGGCATGGGTGTACTTGCCGGGCAGCCGCTTACCGTCGACATAGATGCCGCAGTCCACCATCGCCCGCGCCACCGGCACATGGATGGACTTGGCGTCGTGGTCGTGGCTGTGCTTGGTTCTCGTCGGCCGGAGGGCGGGCGGCAGAGCGCCCTTGAACGAAGGCATCGTCTGTACCTCCTGTGGCACCGGCAACCAGTTGCGGCGGTCAATGCTACGCGTCGGGGCTGGGAGACCGCCCGTTTCGCGATGTCGCCGGTGCGCTAGTTTCGACCACAGCTGTGAAGACGGAAAAACCTTTCTGCGGTTAGGAGCCTGAAGACGTGAGCACTTCTCCCCTCAAGGTCGCGGTGACCGGCGCCGCCGGCCAGATCGGCTACAGCCTGCTGTTCCGCATCGCCAGCGGCCAGCTGCTCGGCCCCGATCGGCCGGTGCAGCTGCGCCTGCTTGAGATCACCCCGGCGTTGAGAGCCGTCGAGGGCGTGATCATGGAGCTCGACGACTGCGCCTTCCCG
>DATEIG010000268.1:0-16867 GCA_035279185.1 Mycobacterium sp. | reverse complement strand
GGCTCGACTGAACCGTCAGCCCGATCCGATTGGGCGGCCGGGTGCCCTGCTTGCTAACCTGTGCGTCGCACGATCCCCTGTAGCTCAATTGGCAGAGCATTCGGCTGTTAACCGAAGGGTTGGTGGTTCGAGTCCACCCGGGGGAGCACCCTTTTCCATGGTCCTTTCGGACCAGCTCGATCCATGACCTTTTGCATGCTCAAAGGCGCCGAAACTCATAGTGCAATTCCCGCCGATCGCCCACTGAGCCGGGCCGACAATGTATGCGGCGGCGAACGGTCGGACTGGCTCCGCGCTGAATTTGCCGTGGGCAGGTTCGGAGGGCGTAGCTGTCCGCGGCGGAGCAAATCGCGTCACTGCGGTCCACTTGTGTTGTTCTGTTTCCCGCAAATCTGGATCGAGTTGCTGATTCAGCGCAGGTAGCGCTCGTAGCTTGCTACCGTCGCTGCTGAAAGGAAGCCCGCCCCGCCGAGCGGGCTGCGTCGGGAAAGGCGGATGGAAATGGTGCAACTGACGAAAGTTGTTGTGGTGCTTGGGGGTATGGCGGTCTCGCTGACCGTCGGGGCGGGGGTCGCGTCCGCAGCGCCCGACCTCGGCCCGCTTGTCGACACGACGTGCAGCTACCCACAGGTCGTGGCGGCGATCAACGCGCAATCGCCCGACGCCGTCAACGAGTTGAATGCACAACCGATGGCGCAGTCCATGTTGAACAATTTCATCGCCTCTCCGGCCGATCAGCGTCAGCAGATTGCACAGCAGGTGATTGCCATGCCGATGGGGCAGCAATACCCCGTGGATTTCGGGAGAGTCGCAGGCACCTGCAGCAACTTCTGAGCCGGCCAGGGCGGCAGGCTCCGGCCGGGGGGTATTACGGCGAAATCACCCCGACGTCGTGAAGTGGCGTGTAAATCTGGCCTCGGACCGGGGGACCGCACGCGCGTCAGCCGGGCCTTGGGGGTGGGGCATGGACATTCGAGTCGAGGAAAGAGGCAGCACGGGCGACCGCCGTTGCTCGCCTCGGTCTGTCACGATCGGGCGCGCTGCCGCCTTCGTGGCGGCGCTGATCTGCGCGCTGGCAATGACGTCGGCTCCGACGACGAGCGCGGATCCGCCCGACCCGCCGGGGCTTCACTATCAGGAGTTCTACACTCCGCCCGACCCGCTGCCGCCGGGCAAGCCCGGCGATCTCATTCGCTCGGAGCCCTCGCGTCTGGTGTTGGAACCGTCGGGTCAACTCGGCGCGTTCGTCGCGGACGGAACGCGAATCATGTACCGCAGCACCGGTCCGCTTGGTCAGCCGACGGCGGTGACCGGCACCTACTTCGAGCCCCACAACCCCTGGCCCGGTAAGGGGCCCCGTCCGCTGATCTCGTATGCCGTCGGGATCTACGGGCTCGGCGATCAATGCGCGCCGTCGCGGCTGTTCAATCAGGGCATTCACTTCTCCAGCGGGCTGGACATCATGCCCGGTTACGAGGAGACCTTCCTCGCGACGATGGTGGCGCGCGGATTCGCCGTCGTGGTCACCGATTACGAAGGCATGGGCACGCCCGCGCTGCCGCCTTTCGGGAATCGTTTCTCTCAGGGCCATGTGGTCATCGACGCAGCGCGAGCGGCCATGCAGCTTCCCGATACCTCCCTGGAACCCGGTGGGCCGGTGGCGTTTTGGGGCTGGTCACAAGGAGGCGCGGCGTCCGCCGCCGCCGCCGAGTTGGCGCCTTCGTACGCCCCCGAATTGAACCTGGTCGGAGCCTGGGCAGGGGCGCCGCCCGCCGATCCGAGCCTCCTGGCGCCATTCGCTGATGGCAGCGTCATGATGGGCGTGCTCGGCTACATTCTCAACGGCATCATGGCCGCCTATCCCCCTGCCGAGGGTCAGATCATGCCGATCCTCTCCATCTACGGAGAGGACCTGGTGAGACGGACCCGAGACCAATGCATTGTCGAAACCGGCTTGACCTTCGGCTTCCACCATCTGAGCGAATACTTCAAGCCGCCGCCAGACGAGGTGTTCGACAACTCGCAATTCAAACTGGTCCAAGACCTGCAGCGGGTCGGCACGTTGAAGCCCGAAGCACCGGTGTTCATCGAATCCAACCGGTGGGATCCGGTGATGCCATGGCACGGGGCACGGCAACTGGCGGTGGATTGGTGCGCCAAGGGTGCTGATGTCGAGTTGTGGACCAACTATCTGCATCCGTTCCAGAACAAGCTGGGCATGTTGCACATCCTGTCCTACTTCGTCGATGGCGAGCGCAGTATGCAGTGGGTGGCCGACCGGTTCAACGGGGTGCCCACCACGCCGAACTGCGACTCGATACCGCCGGTTGAGTAGACAGTATCGGCACGAGTCCGGCTGGGGGAGCGGCCTTTTCCCTGGTTTCTTCGGGCAAGCCCAACCTAAGACCTTTTTGCGTGCTCAAGGGCGCCGAAACTGGTGGTGCAAATCCCGCTGATCGGCTTCGAAGCCGGGCCGACAATGTATGCGGCGGCGAACGGTCGGACTGACACCGGGAGCTGCGCCCTGTGCGGTTCCCCCAGACCGGCCACCGAAGTCGCGGCCGGAATATCGGATGCACACGAAGGGGGTCTCCAGTGTCCGAGCAGGAAAACAAGGAACTCATCAAAAAGGGTTACGAAGCCTTTGCCGCTGGTGATGTTCAAACGGTGATGGATCTCTTCGACGATGACGTGGAGTGGGTGCAGCCGGGCCGCAGCGCGGTCAGCGGCACATTCCACGGCAAGACCGAAGTCATGGAGTACATGGGCAGGCTGGCCGAGAGGTCGCTGTCCGTCTCTCTCAAGAGGCTCATCGCCGAGGGCGACACCGTCGTCGCCATCACCGAGGTGACCGTGGACGGCGAGACCGGTGAAGACGCCGACGTGTTCACCATTCGCAACGGGAAGACGGTCCGCGCCGAAATGCACGGCGACACGTCGCTGATGGAGAAGGTGTACGGCAAGAAGGAACTCGCCTCGGGCTGACGGACGACTGACACGTCACCTTTGTCGAACGAACAGGCGTCATCGCGGGATGGCGCCTGTTTCGTGTGTGCCGGACGTCGAGCGGCCTGCCGCTGAATGTTTTGAGTTGTTGGGCTGCGGAAATAAACTGCCTGCGGAAGGGGTGTGAATGGCAATCAGCAATGGCGGAACCCGCCCGGACGTCGTCGTGACCGCGGTCGCGTCGACGACCTCACTGGCGCCTGACGCCGAAGACACATGGCGGCTGCTGCTCGAGGGCCGAAGCGGGGTCAGCACGCTGGACGATCCCTTCCTCGATGAATTCGACTTCGAGGTGCGGATCGGCGCGAAACTGAAGGAGAACTTCGACGACCACCTGTCCCGCGTCGAAGTGCGTCGGATGTCGTACATGCAGAAGATGTCGGCTGTCCTGGGCAGGCGACTGTGGGAGAACGCCGGCTCGCCCGAGGTGGACCCGAAGAGGCTCGCCGTCTCGGTGGGGCAGGCGCTGACGTCCACGCAGGTACTCATCGGCCTCTACGAGGACTTGAAGGCCGAGGGGATGCGGGCGGTCAGGAAGATGCCGCTGGTCGTCCAGATGCACATGCCCAACGCGCCCGCCGCCGCCGTCGGCCTCAATCTGAAGGCGAGGGCCGGGATCATGTCGCCGGTGCTCTCCGACGCCTCCGGCGCCGCTGCCATCCAGCAGGCCTGGCAGCACATCGTTTTCGGTGACGCCGACATCGCGGTCTGCGGCGGAGTCGAGGCCCGGATCGAGGCGGTGCCCATGGCCACGTTCTCCGCGCTCGACATGTTGTCGGCGAACAACGACGATCCGGAGGGCGCGAGCCGGCCGTTCGACAAGAGCCGCGACGGCATGGTGCTCGGTGAGGGAGGGGCGATGCTGCTCCTCGAGACCGAAGACCATGCCAAGGCGCGCGGCGCGACCATTCTGGCTCGTGTGCTCGGCGCGACCGTCAACTACGACGCCTACCACGACGTCGCTCCGGAACCGGACGGCGAATTCGAAGGTGACGCGATCGCCCGTGCGATACGACAGGCCGGGCTGGTGCCGACCGACATCGACCACGTCAACGCGAGCGCGGCGGGGACGGTCTACGGGGATCTGACCGAGGCGCGAGCCATCCACAATGCCTTCGGGTCTCACACCCCTGCGGTCTACGCGCCCAAGGCTGCGCTGGGTCATTCGCTGGGCTCGTCCGGCGCGGTCGAAGCCGTCGTGACGGTGCAGACGCTGCGCGACGGGATCGCCCCGCCGACGCTCAACGTGACCGATGTCGACCCCCAGATCGACCTGGACGTGATCGCCGGTGAGGCCCGCCGCAACGACTACCGGTACGCGGTGAGCAACTCGTTCGCGGTCGGGGGCCACAACGCGGCCATCGTGTTCGCCGCGTACTGACACCTGCCCGTAAGGTCGTGGCATGCGATCACGTCGCCTGCTCGCGGCCCTGCTGGTCGTCGGATCGTTGGTCGTCGGCTGCGGCTGGAGCCCACCCGGCCCTGCGCCGACCAGCACCCAGGCGTGCGGGCCGGGCGACGCGCCGGACGCCGACACCGTGCAGCAGGCGATCACGGCCCTTGCGCAGGCGCAGTGGACAGAGACCGCCCGCGGCAATACGCCCGACTGCCGCCTGCACTGGGTGGTGGTGAAGGCGGGCGATGCGTCCGACAGCCCCATGCAGGTTCTGTTCTTCGATCGCAACAACCCGCTCGGCCCCGCCACACCGGACCCGCGGCCCTACATCAACGTCATCTCTACAGGCAACGACACCGCGCAGGTGCAGTACCAGTGGCGCCAGGGTGAGGACCCGGCGTGCTGTCCCACCGGTATCGGCACGGTGCGATTCCGGGTCGGCCAGGACGGCAAGCTCGCCTCGCTCGACCCGATCCCGAATTCGTAACCCCGCCAAGCGGTTACGGCTCGATCGTGCCCGCGCTCGTTGCGTCCTTCTCCTGGTGCTCGTCGGCGTCCGGAATGTGCTCTGGGTGCAGCATCTCGGCGTAGCGCAGCTGTTCGGGCACACCGAAGCCGTCGACGAGGAGCTCGGCGTAGGGGCGCAGGTTGCGGCACCGCTCGTTGATCCCCCGGGTGACGGCCTTGGCGCGCTCGGTGGACAGGAAGCGGTGTTCCATGAACCAGGCCCTGTCCTGTTCGATCACCGACAGCGCGTACAGGTCGCAGACCATGTTGAGGATCTTGCGGGCCTCGTCGTCCTCGCAGGAGTCGATGCCCGCGACGAACGCCTCGAGAATGATCCGTTCGATGTGCGCCCTCGCGGCGTGCAGTACGTGATCCTGCACCGCGTTGAACGCGTCGAACGGAGACATCTCCTTGGACTTGCCCTGCAGGCGTCGTGCCACCGACGCGATGATGTACTCCTCGCGGTCCTCGAACATCTGCACCTGGGTGCCGCGGTTGAAGAGGCTGCCCTCTTCCTCGTTGTCCTGCCGCGTGTCGAGGATCGTCTGCATGATCGTCTGCGCCGCAGTGCGTTTGAGCACCCGCTCGCCGGCGAAGTTCGCGGCGAAGCGCACCCACTCCACCGGGCTCATGCCCTTGATGTCGTCGGCGTAGGCGGTCAGCAGCTCCTTGGCCACCAACTGCGTCAGCACGTGATTGTCACCCTCGAAGGTGGTGAAGACGTCGGTGTCGGCCTTCAGCGCGATCAACCGGTTCTCCGCGAGATACCCCGCGCCGCCGCAGGCTTCGCGTGCCTCCTGGATCGCGGTCGTCGCGTGCCAGGTGTTGGCGGCCTTCAAGCCCGCGGCCCGTGATTCCAGCTCGCGCTGCTCCTCGGCGTCGGGATCATCCGACGTCTGCAGTTCGTGACACTTGGCGACGAGTTCATTCTGCGCGAACTGCAACGCGTACGATTTCGCGATCAGCGGGAACAACCGCCGCTGGTGCACGAGGTAGTCCATGATCAGGACCTCGTGATCGTCGCCGGGCGCCTCGAACTGTGTGCGCTTCAACGCATATCGCGTGGCGATGTCCAGTGCGACGCGGGCGGCGGCGCCCGCGCTGCCGCCAACGGTGACACGACCGCGGATCAGTGTGCCGAGCATGGTGAAGAACCGCCGCCCGGGATTCTCGATCGGCGAGGAGTAGGTACCGTCTTCGGCAACGTCGGCGTACTTGTTCAACAGGTTCTCGCGCGGGATGCGGACCTGGTCGAACTGGATGCGGCCGTTGTCGACGCCGGGAAGGCCGCCCTTGTAGTGGCAGTCGGAGGTCGTCACGCCGGGCAGGTCGTTGCCCTCGTCGTCGCGGATCGGCACCACGAAGCAGTGCACGCCGTGGCCCTCGCCGTCAGGCGTGATCAGCTGTGCGAAAACGGCCGCGACGCGGGCGGTTTCGGCGGCGCCGCCGATGTAGTCCTTGCGCGCGGTGCGGGTGGGGGAGTCGATGATGAACTCTTGGGTCGACGGGTCGTAGGTGGCCGTCGTCTCGAGAGACTGGACGTCGCTGCCGTGGCCCGTCTCGGTCATGGCGAAACAGCCGAGCAGATCCAGGTCGATGATCTTCTGGACGTACTCCTTGTGGTGCCGTTCGGTGCCGAGGTTCTCGATCGCCCCACCGAACAGTCCCCACTGCACACCGGCCTTGACCATCAGCGACAGGTCGGACATCGCGAGCATCTCGATCTGCGTGACCGCGGCGCCGACGTCGCCGTTGCCGCCGTGCTCCTTCTTGAAACCGTCCTCGGCGGCACCCCGGGCGGCCATGATCTTCAACTGCTCGGCCACCTTGGTGCGGGCGATGACGGTGTTGGGCGTGTAATGCGGCTTGAAGATCTCGGTGGACAGGTCCTGTCGCATCTTGTTCTTCACATCGCGCCAACGGCCGTCCAGTGTGTTGCGTAGATGCTCGGCAGTGGTGGTCATACCTCAGACGGTAGCCCGTTGTCGCTCCGAGGAAACTGTGATGCTGCAAACGTAGGCAAACCTTGCTGGACCTGCCGAAATCGATGGCGTTGAATCGGTGCCCGTGGTCGATTCAGAAGACGCGCCGGTATCACCGACAGGGATGCCGCACATTCCACACCACCGGCACTCCGACGTGTCGGGCGGCTGGCTGCGTGCTGCGACGTTCGGAGCGATGGACGGTCTGGTCAGCAATACCGCCCTGATCGCAGGTGTCGCCGCGACTGCGAGCGCCCACACCGTCGTGCTCAGTGGTGTCGCCGGACTCCTGGCGGGGGCGTTCTCGATGGCTCTGGGGGAGTACAGCTCGGTGAAGACCGCCAACGAGCAGATCGACGCCGAGGTCCGCACGGAGAGGCGGGCGCTGACCAATCATCCGGAGGCCGAAGAGACCGAACTGGTGTGGATGTTCGTCGAGATGGGCATGACGGCCGAGACCGCGGAGAAGGCATCAGCGGAGATCCACCGCGACGAGGACCGCGCCCTCAACCTGCATGTGGCACAGGAGCTCGGCGTCAACCCGAGCGAGAAACCGTCTCCGTGGGTCGCCGCCGGGTCGTCGTTCGTGATGTTCGCCATCGGTGCGATCGTCCCACTCGTTCCCTATCTCTTGGGCTTGGAGTCGCTTTCGATGGGCTTGATCTTCGGCGGTGCCGGTCTGCTTATCGCGGGCGGGGTCGCGGCGCGATTCACTGGAAAGCCGGTGTGGTGGGCGTCGCTTCGCCAGCTGGGGCTCGGCGCGGTCGCGATCGTGGCCACCTACCTGGTCGGCTTGCTCATCGGCACAGTCGCCGGTTAGCGCGCCGAAGTCACGTCTCGCTGCCGACGGTGACCGACTCTGCGCGGTCGGTGATCTCGTCGATCTCCGACTCTTCGACGTCGATGCCGACGAGGTGACGACGCGTCATCGCGAGCACGCCGGCCGCCAGTAGCACTGCGGCGGCGCCGACCCAGAACGGCAGGTGCACGCTGACCTGTTCACCGAGCACGCCAGCCAGCCACGGCGCCACCGCAGCACCGGAGAACCGCACGAAACTGTATGCCGCAGAGGCCACCCCGCGCTCGACGGGCGCGGCCTTCATCACCGTCTCGGTGATCAGCGTGTTGTTGATGCCGATGAACAGGCCGGAGACGACGACACATGCGGCGAGAACGGCCTTGTTGTCAGTGCCGAGCGCCATCACCACCAAGGTGGTGGTCATCGCGAGCAGATTGACCAGAAGCGTTGGCACCGTGCCGAATCGGTGCTGCAGCCGCGGTGCGACCACGACGGACGTGAACGCCAGCGCGACGCCCCACCCGAAGAAGATCAGGCCGATCTCGTGGGCGCCCATGTCGAGCGGGAACGGTGTGAACGCCAACAGGGTGAAGAACCCGAAGTTGTACAGCAGCGCGGTGATGCCGACGCCCAGCAGGCCGCGGTGGCGCAGGGCGCGAAAGGGATCGGCGAGCGTCGTCGCCCGCTCGGCGCGCGGAGTCGGGGGCAGAAGCACCGCGGTCACCAATAAGGCGATGACCATCAACGCCGACACCCCGAAGAAGGGACCGCGCCACGACATCGACCCCAACACGCCGCCGACCAATGGGCCGACGGCGATGCCGAGTCCCAGTGCCGCCTCGTAGAGGATGATCGCCTGGGCGACCGACCCGCGTGCCGAGCTGACGATGGTGGCCAGTGCCGTCGCGATGAACAAGGCGTTGCCCAGACCCCACAGCGCCCGCCAGCCGACGATCTCCATCACGGAGTCGGACATCCCGGCCAGACCCGCGCCGGCGATGATCACCACGAGGCCGAGCAGCAGCGTCCTTTTCGGGCCGATACGGCTGGCCACCACGCCGGTGATCAGCATGGCGACGCCCATCACCGCCATGTAGCTGGTGAACAGCAGCGACACCTGCGACGGGGAGGCGTTGAGGTTGTCGGCGATCGGCTTGAGTATCGGGTCGACAAGACCGATGCCCATGAACGCGACGACAGAGGCAAAAGCGACGGCCCAGACGGCCTTGGGTTGGCGCCACATACGTGGAGCTGCTCCTAACTGATGAAGCTATTTGACGGATGGTTTCGGGGCTGCCGCGTCGTCGAGGAGCTTCCGCATCACGCGAACGGCGTCTTTCAGCGTCTGACGGTCGGCGTCATCGAGCCGTTCGAGATACGGATCGACGGCCGCACCGCGGTCGACGCGGACCTGCCGGAGCATGTCGACGCCCTGCGGGGTGATGCGGATGAGCACAGCCCGTGCATCGTCGGGATCGACGGTGCGTGACACCAAACCCGCATCCTCGAGGCGCCGGACCTGCATGGTCATCGTCGGCTGCGAGCAGTGATCGAGAGCGGCGAGATCGGAGATGCGTGCGGCGCCCTGGTCCTCGATGGTGGACAGCAGCCGGCCCTGCGCGAACGGCAGTGGAATACGCGTCCGCTGCGACGCCAGGCGGTTCAGCCGTGCAACCGCAGCGAGCAGGTCCGCGCCGAGTGTTCGTGTCACCCCACCATGATTACATAGCTTCACTATGTGAATCAATCCCGGGGCGGGTGTCGACGCTCACAGCTCCGCCACAGCTCTGTTCAGACGGTACTGGCAGAATCGTGAAATGACTGCGACCCGCCGTGCGAGCGAACCTCGACGGCGCGGTCCGTTACAGCCCGTGGAGTTGGCCCACGCCTCGGTGATGGCGGCACTCTGCGCGGCCACCGCCATCGTGGCGGTCGTCGTCCCCTTCGCGGCGGGCATTTCGCTGCTGGGCACTGTGCCGATGGGGCTGCTCGTCTACCGGTTCCGCGTTCGGGTGCTGGTCGCCGCCACCGTCGGCGGCGCGACGATCGCATTCCTGATCGCGGGCATGGGTGGCTTCATGACAGTGATCAACTGTGCCTACATCGGCCTGCTCATCGGTCTGATCCTGCGGCGCGGGCGCGGCTGGTTCGCGGTCCTGATCGTCGGGCTGATCGCGGGCGCGCTGTTCGGCGCCGCAGTCGTGGCGGCGTTGGCCGTCCTGGTCCGGCTGCGTCACCTGATCTTCGAATCGATGACCGCCAACGTCGAGGGTGTCGCGGCGTTCCTCACGCGCATCTCGGACTGGTGGTGGCTGCCCAACATGGAAGGGTTCGCCGAGCGGCTGCGCAGCGGGTTCGCCGCAGCGCTCGCGCACTGGCCCTATCTGCTCGGCGGATGGTCCGTGGTGATCATCACCGTCGTCATGCTCATCGGCTGGTGGGCGCTGTCGCAGGTGATCAACCGGCTCATCATCATCCCCGACGTGCACAAGCTCGACCCGGCACCCGACAACGCGGCGGTAGCGCCAGTGCCCGTACGGCTCACCGACGTCCGGTTCCGCTACCCCAAGAGTGACCACGACGCGCTCGGCCCGGTGAGCCTGAGCATCGAACCCGGCGAGCATGTCGCGGTGACCGGGCCCAACGGCTCGGGCAAGACGACGCTGATGCTCATGCTCGCCGGCAGGGATCCGTCATCGGGCACCGTCGACCGACCCGGTTCGGTGGGCCTGGGCAGGCTCGGCGGTACCGCCGTCGTCCTGCAGCACCCCGAGAGCCAGGTGCTCGGCACCCGGGTCGCCGACGACGTCGTCTGGGGCCTTCCGCCGGACACCACCACCGACGTCCGGCAACTGCTCGCCGAGGTCGGGCTCGAGGGCCTGGAGGAACGCGACACCGGCGGGTTGTCCGGCGGCGAGTTGCAACGCCTCGCGGTGGCCGCCGCGCTGGCGCGGGAGCCGTCGCTGCTCATCGCCGATGAGGTGACCAGCATGGTGGACCAGGAGAGCCGCGACGGGCTGTTGGCGGTGCTGTCCGGGCTGACCGAGCACCACCGGATGTCGTTGGTGCACATCACGCATTACAACGACGAAGCGGACTCCGCCGACCGCGCGATCGAGCTCACCGGGAACGGCGGGGCCTCCGACAACACCGAGATGGTCGAGACGACCGAGGCGCCCGCCGCCAAAGGGCCTCTCAAGCCGCGTCGCGAGGCGCCCGTTCTGGAACTGGTCGACGTCAACCACGAGTACGGCAGTGGAACCCCGTGGGCGACAGCGGCTTTGCGTGACATCAACTTCACCGTGCACGAAGGTGACGGCGTGCTGATCCACGGGCTCAACGGATCGGGCAAGTCCACCCTGGCGTGGATCATGGCCGGACTGACCGACCCGACGAACGGCCGTTGTCTGATCGACGGCGCGCCGGCCTCCGAGCAGGTGGGTGCGGTGGCGATCTCGTTCCAGGCCGCCCGGCTGCAGTTGCTGCGCAGCCGCGTCGACCTGGAAGTCGCGTCGGCGGCAGGGTTTTCGCCGAAGGACCGGGCTCGAGTGATCAAGGCGCTCTCGGCGGTTGGCCTCGATGCGTCGATCGCCGACAGGCGCATCGACCAGCTCAGCGGCGGGCAGATGCGGCGGGTCGTGCTCGCCGGTCTGCTGGCGCGGTCACCGCGCGCCCTGATCCTCGACGAGCCGCTGGCGGGGCTCGACGGGGCCAGCGCGCGCGGACTGCTGCGCCTGCTCGAGGACCTGCGCCGCAACGACGGGCTGACCGTCATCGTGATCTCGCACGACTTCACCGGGCTCGAAGAGCTGTGCCCGCGCGTCCTGCATCTCCACAACGGCGTACTGGCGACCGCGCCGACGGCCGCCGGAGGTGTGTCGTGACCGCTCCCGCCCGCAAGCAGCAACGCAGGCCGGTCGTGTTGCTGCGTCCGGTGCCCGGCCGCAGCGTCATCCACGATCTGTGGGCGGGCACGAAGCTGATCGTGGTGGCGGCGATCGGTGTGTTCCTGACCTTCTATCCCGGCTGGGTGCCGATCGCCGCGGTGGCCGCGCTCGTCTTCGCGGCGGCACGGCTTGCCCACATCCCGCGTGGGGTTCTGCCGTCGATACCGCGGTGGCTGTGGTTCCTGCTGCTGCTCGGCGGGGTCACCGCCGCGCTGGCGGGAGGCAGCCCGTTCCTGTCGCTGTTCGGGCAGGAGCTCGGACTGGGCGGGCTGTTGAAGTTCCTGCGCATCACCGCGCTGTCGATTGTGCTGCTCGCGCTCGGCGGGATGGTGTCGTGGACCACCAACGTCGCCGAAATCGCGCCCGCTGTCGCGAAACTCGGCAGACCGCTGCGGGCGCTGCGGGTGCCGGTCGACGACTGGGCGGTCACCCTTGCGTTGGCGCTGCGCGCCTTCCCGATGCTCGTCGACGAATTCCGCACCCTCTACGCCGCGCGTAGTCTGCGCCCCAAGCCGGTGCTGACCACCCGGCGGGCCCGCAGGCGTCGCTGGGCGTTCGAGGCGGTCGACCTGATCGCCGCCGCCGTCATCGTGGCGCTGCGTCGCGCCGACGAAATGGGTGACGCGATCACCGCGCGCGGCGGGGCCGGGCAGATTTCGGCCGCCCCGACGGGCCCGAAACATCGTGACTGGGTGGCGCTTTCGATCGTCGTGCTGGTGTGCGGCATCGCGCTGGCGCTCGAACTGACGATTCTCGGAACGACCTAACGCTGAGCCGCCGCGTTTGCGGCAGGCTACGCATCGCCGAGCGTGGTCGCCACGTCGGCGCGGCCGAGGAACATCTCGTCGAAGAAGGGCGCGACGTCGAGACCGCTAGACGAGGTAGGCGTTGCGTCGTCAACTGCGACACGTTCGTGGATGCCGCCGACCCGGCGCTGACCCACCCCACGCACAAGCAGGAGCGGGCGGTCCGGGCGTATCTGTCCGGGCCTCCCGTGTCCTGTCGCGTCAGCCGATCTTCACCAACGAAAAGAGATTGCTGTCGGAAGATCCGCCAAGAGTGTTGTCGTCAATCGTCACCACCGGCTCCGACGAATCAGCGGTCCAGGTATCTCCTTGCAGGTGAAAGTCCACAGGCTGGAGTGCTCCAGCAATTTGGGTGCGTTTGCAGCCATCGCCACACGAAGTGACGATGAGGGTTCGCGGCGCTGGATCGCCTTGGTACGTCACCTGGTAGGTGCCGTCAGTCAGGTCGGCCGATGCCGGGCTTGCCAGCCCGATCGCACAGCCTGCCAGGACAACTCCAGCGGCAAGCCCGTGAATGATAGTGGTCATGATGTTGTCTCCCTTGTAGTTACTGCGCTTACGATTCGCCCCACCGGCCCGCTGAGCTGTCCCATCGGGCAGCTAGCCCATGGTTGAAAGGCCCATCAAGTCGAGTTCGTTAATAGCGGCGAGGGTGTAGTCATCGATCGTCTTTACGTTGTTGAGCTCGCCTGCCGGAGCCCCCGTGGTCCACGTATTGCCGTTCAAGTGATAGGTGTCAGTTCCGGTCCTCTCGCCGTTGTCCCATTGGACGTTCTTACAGCCGTCGCCGCAGGAAGTGACAACTCATGGGTGGACGCCGGCAAGTTCGTAATTCTCCTGGTAGGTACCGTCGGTCAGGTCGGCCGATGCCGGACTGGCCAATCCGATTGCAGCGCCGGCGAATACGGCAGCTGCGAGCAATCCGCGAACAATGTTCATCTAATGCTCCTTTAGCTAACCCGCGCGCCTTGCCTTGCTTGCGGGAAATGCCACCGCCGGGAGTGTCGGCCGTCGTACCGCCGGGATCGGTCGGACCTCCAGTCCCGCCGAAGCCGTCACGTGGCGGCGTAGCGCGGGCGGTGCCCGCAGCGCCGATGGCAAAGCCCGCTGCCGCGACTCTCAAGCAACCCGTCTCAGGTGCCACCCGATGGGTACCGCTCATGAGTTTGCTTTCTCCCCGTCGTTCTACAGCTCGCTGTGAGCACCCCTCCGCGCAGATTAGCGTTTGACCTTGAAAGATAGCGGTCAGAACGAATCGCCAAGATTCCCCTAGTTGCGTTGACAAGGAGTTCGCTCGTTTGGTTGACGCCTCTGTAATGAATACTTCCTGGTCAGGTGGCCTAGCAAACAACTCGCGCACAGCTACTTCACAGGCAATGTTCCGGCACAGCGAGCACCCAGGGTGACCACCCTCGGCTCGGCACCAAGACCGGCAGGTAATGCGCGTGTGCCGGGTCTCGTGTGGGTTCAGAACCCCGCCATTTTCGAGAGTCAGTTGGTTAGGGCCATTTATGCGTGCCCCCGAAAGGGTCGCAAGACGGAAGCGGTTGTGGCGCTCGTTTGAACCTCGAAGGACCACAAGACTTCTGAAGCCGCTGCCGGGCAGCCCGCGCGCCAGTATCGCCGCCGCGACCAGGCCGAGCACCGATTGAGCGGAAACGACGAGCGTAATGAACACAGCGGTCACCAGCAGCGAGGTGGTAACGACGGATCGGTCAGCACAGAGTGCCAATTGGATAGCGCCACATACTGAATCGGCCCCAGCAGACCCCAGCGGTGCAGGCTCAGCCAGGCCACCACGAGCCTCGGCAACAGCAGAAATGTCGCCACGCCGAACAGGCTCGGCGCCAGCAGCACGTACCGCAGTGCCGCCGACCGGATCCGATTGGCTGCCACCGAGCCATCAAAGCGGGCGCGCCGCGGTCGAACTACGGTGATAGCTCATGACCGCACCCCGACAGGTCGATCCGGACTTCCTCGCGCTGCCGCGCCACGCACTTGCCGACGCCGCGCTGTCGGCCGCTGTGGCAGCCGGCGCCGACCACGCCGACCTGCGCATCCACCGCATCGTCAACGAAGAGATCGCGTTGCGTGACGGTGAGCTGGAGACCTCTGTCATCGACCGCGACATCGGCTTGGCGGTGCGGGTGATCGTCGGCGGCACGTGGGGCTTCGCCTCGCACGCCGAACTGACCCCCGACGTCGCGGCGGAGACGGCCCGCCGCGCGGTCGCGGTCGCCCGCATCCTGGCCCGCCTCAACGCCGAGACCATCGCGCTGGCGGCCGAACCGCTCTACTCCGACGTCACCTGGGTGTCCGACTACGTGGTCGACCCGTTCACAGTCCCGGCGACCGACAAGATCGGCCTGCTCGCCGAATACTCCGGGCGATTGCTTGCCGCCGACGGCGTCAATCACGTCTCGGCGGGCGTGCACGCCGTCAAGGAGCAGACGTTCTATGCAGACACCGCGGGCTCGTCGATCACGCAGCAGCGCGTCCGTGTCCAGCCGGGACTGGAGGCCACCGCCGTCGACCCGGCCGCGGGGACCTTCGAGACGATGCGGACGCTGGCGCCTCCCACCGGCCGTGGCTGGGAGGCCGTCGACGGCGACGACGTGTGGGACTGGTCGAGCGAATTGGCCGAACTGCCTGCGCTGCTGTCCGAGAAGGTGAAGGCGCCGAGTGTGACACCCAAGGCGACCGATCTCGTCATCGACCCGTCGAACCTGTGGCTCACCATCCACGAATCCATCGGCCACGCAACCGAATACGACCGCGCGATCGGGTACGAGGCAGCCTACGCGGGCACGTCGTTCGCGACACCGGACAAGCTGAACACGATGCGCTACGGGTCACCGGTGATGAACGTGACCGCCGACCGCACCGAGCGGTTCGGCCTGGCCAGTGTCGGCTGGGACGACGAGGGAGTACAGGCGCAACGCTGGGATCTGGTGCGCGACGGCGTCTTCGTCGGCTATCAACTGGACCGGGTCTTCGCGCCACGGCTCGGGCTGGCCCGATCGAACGGCTGCTCGTACGCCGACTCGGCCCATCACGTGCCGATTCAACGGATGGCCAACGTGTCTCTGCAGCCGAGCAGCGAGGACGTGTCCGTCGATGACCTGATCGCTCGGGTCGAGGACGGGATCTACGTCATCGGCGACAAGAGTTGGTCGATCGACATGCAGCGGTACAACTTCCAGTTCACCGGCCAGCGGTTCTTCCGGATCACCGACGGCAAGCTGGACGGTCAGCTGCGCGATGTCGCCTACCAGGCCACCACCACTGACTTCTGGGGCGCGATGGAAGCCGTCGGCGGCGCATCGACGTGGCGGCTGGGCGGCGCGTTCAACTGCGGCAAAGCGCAACCGGGACAGGTGGCGCCGGTCAGTCACGGCTGTCCGGCCGCGTTGTTCCGCGGCGTCAACGTGCTCAACACCCGCACGGAAGGAGGGAGGTGACGTGATCAGGGCACAGGACGTCGTCGACATCGCGCTGGCGGAGGCCGCGCGGTCGGGCAAGGCCGACGAGACGATCGTGACGGTCACCGACTTCAGCGACGCGGCGCTGCGATGGGCCAACAACTCGATGACCACCAACGGTGTCTCGGTGGGGCGCAGGATCACCGTGATCTCAGTGGTGCGGCGGGGCGATCGCGGGCGGGTGGGGTCGCTGACGTCCACAGAGGTCGATCCGGCCGCGATTCCCGCACTGGTCGCGGCGTCGCAGGACGCCGCGCTCGCCGCGCCGGAGGCCAGCGACAGTGCGCCGCCGCTTCAGGCGACAGGAGACGTCAACGACTGGGACGCACCGATTCCCGGCACAGGCGTCGAGGTGTTCGGTGGCGTCGCCGAAGCGCTCACGCGTGGCTTCCCGCGGGCCGACAGGTTGTACGGCTACGCACATCACATCGTCGCGACGACATTCCTTGCCACGTCGGGCGGTCTGCGACGCCGGTACACCCAGCCGACAGGCTCGGTCGAGATCAACGCCAAGCGCGACGGCGCCAGCGCGTGGGCAGGTGTGGGCACACCCGACTTCGTCGATGTGCCAACCGATTCGCTCCTCGACGAGTTGTCCACACGCCTCGGGTGGGCGCACCGCACGGTCGAGCTGCCCGCGGGGCGGTACGAGACGATTCTGCCGCCGTCGGACGTCGCCGACCTGATGATCTACCTGTCGTGGTCGATGGACGGTCGCGGAGCGCAGGAGGGCCGCAGCGCGTTCTCGGCACCTGGCGGCGGAACGCGCGTCGGGGAGACGCTGACTGATCTGCCGTTGACGCTCTATTCCGATCCGTCCGCCGCGGGTCTGGAATGCCAGCCGTTCGTGCAGACGGCCATCTCCTCGGACACGTCCTCGGTGTTCGACAACGGCATGGACATCGACCGCGTCGACTGGATACGCGACGGCGTGATCAACGC
>DATEIG010000267.1:0-7995 GCA_035279185.1 Mycobacterium sp. | reverse complement strand
GGGCACACCGGTCGCGGTGCTGCTGCCCGCGCACTGGCAGACCGCGGCCGTGCTGCTGGCGGTCTGGTCGTGCGGCGGCGAGCTGGTCAGCGACCCGTCGGCCGCCGAGTGGATCCTCGCCGACGCCGAGCAGCACGGCGGCGGTCTGCCAGTGCGCGGGCAGCAGCACCGCGACCCTGCTGCCGGGACCGGCCCCGAGTTCGTCGCGGAGAAGGTTCGCGGTCTTGGCGGCCCAGTTCGCCAGCGTCACCGTCGACAGCTCGATCCGCTCACCCTTCGCGTCGTCGTAGTAGGTGATGCGGGGGCCCACCGGATCCCGATTCATGATCGGGTCGAGCAGGGCCTGGCTGAGTGTCGTCAATTCACGCAGTCGGGGTTGTCCGAGCCCGCGGTGATGATCGGCGACGGGGCCGGCGGCGCGTCCTCGCCCGTCGATTCGCTGGCCGCCGGGTCGGCGGTCGCCAGCGTCGGGTCGCTGCCGTCCAGCCCCGAGCCCGGGCCGGTGTAGTCGCTGCCGAGCACCACCCGCACCGTGCCCGGCGGCACGGACGGATCAGCGGCGACGGGCAACCCGCCGAGATCCTTCGAAACCGCCTGCGCCCCAAGGTCATCGACCTGGGCAGCGAACACCTGGCTGGTTTCCAGCACACCCGCATCGTGGTTGCCGACGGGTCCGGGCGCGAAGCCGTCGTTCGTCAGCGCCGCCGACACGGCTGCGGCGAGTCCGTTGATGTCGGTGGCGTTGACGACCTCGGCCGCAGTCTTGGCCGGTGTGTAGGCCAGTTCCTCGGTCTTACCCTGATCCTGTTCCTGCAGAAGGCCGTCGACCCAGTCGTGCACCTGGATGGGGTCGACCCGCACGACGCTCTGCATCCCGTCGTCGCTCCAGCCGTTCTCGTCGAGCACCGGAATCGTCGCGAACGCGACGTTGCCCGCCGCCAGCTTCTGCAGCTGCTCGGCGAACTGCATGACGTCCCAGCCGTCGGACAGCACCACCGATCGCTGCACCGCCTCCTGCAGCCGGTTCAGGGTGGCCGGGCTCGACAGCGTCTTACCCGAGATGACCTGGTGGGCAAGCGAAGCCATCACCACTTGTTGGCGGACGACGCGGTCGAGATCGCCGCGGGGCAGGTCGTGGCGCTGCCGCACGAAGCTCAGCGCCTGCGGTCCGTCCAGCTTCTGCCAGCCCGCGGGGAAATCGGCACCCGAAAGAGGCTCGTACACAGGCTCTTTGAGGCAGACGTTGACGCCGCCTAGCGCGTCGGTGATCAGCGCGAAGCCGAGAAGGCCGATCTCGGCGTAGTGGTCGACGGTGACGCCGGTGAGGTTCGCGACGGTCTTGATCAGGGCCTCGCGACCCGCCTCGGTGGCTTCCGGCTCCGCAACAGCCGGGTCCACACCCTGCTCTTCGACCAGCTTTTTGAGCTTCTCCAAATGCTCTGAGCCGTAGACGCCGTTGATCTTCATCTTGCCGATGCCGGGCGCTTCGACGTAGGAGTCGCGGGGGATCGAGATCGCGGTCGCCGACTTCCCGTTGTTGGGGATGCGGACCAGGATGATCGTGTCGGTGTTGGTCGACTCGTCGTCGCCGGCACGCAGCGTCGCCAACTCGTCGGCCGACAGCGGGTTGCCGTGCGCGTCGGTGCGGCTGTCCAGCCCCACCAGCAGGATGTCGATCGCGCCGTCCTCAGCACCGCCGCCGAGTGCCGCGGACGAGATGTGGTTGATGCCGGATTCGAACGAGCGGATCTTGCTCCACGCGACACCTGTGCCGACGACGATCGCCGCCGCGAGCATGACGGCAACGGTCCGGAAGAGGCGGGCGGGCATCAGCCCAGGTTACTTGGGTGAGCGGCGCAGACCCGGTAGCCGCGCACCCGGCGTGCCAGACTCGACCGGTGACCAATCGGATCGTGATCACCGGGGCCGGCGGGCAGGTGGGACGCGTTCTGGCCGGCGAGGCGGGCCGGCGGGGCCATGACGTGGCGGCCTTCACCTCGGCGCAGTGGGACATCACCGACGCCGACGCCGCGCGGGACATCGTCGCCGCGGGCGACGTGGTCGTCAACTGCGCCGCCTTCACGGCCGTGGACGCCGCGGAGGGCGATCCGGACCGCGCGCATGCCGTCAACGCCGCGGGGCCGGGCGCCATTGCGCGGGCCTGCGCCGGCACCGGCGCCAGGATGATCCACCTCTCCACCGACTACGTGTTCAACGGAGCGTTCGACGGTGCGCCGCGCCCCTACGACGTCGACGACCCGACGGGGCCGCTGAGCGTCTACGGCGAGACCAAGCTCGCGGGCGAGCGGGCGGTGCACGAGGCGCTGCCCGACGCCCACGTGGTCCGCACGGCGTGGGTTTTCACCGGCGGGGATTCGGACTTCGTGGGGGTCATGAGCCGGCTCGCCGCAGGCGACGACCCGGTCAGCGTGGTCGTCGACCAGATCGGCTCGCCGACCTACAGCGTCGACCTCGTGTCGGCTCTGCTCGAGATCGTCGAGCGGCCGTCGGCGCCTGCGCTTCTGCACATCGCCAACGAGGGCGCGGCGAGCCGGTACGAGCAGGCCCGCCGGGTGTTCGCGGGCGTGGGCGCCGATCCGGACAGGGTGGTGCCCGCGTCCTCGGCGGACATGCCGCGACCCGCGGCGCGCCCGCCGTACTCGGCGTTGTCGGGCCGCGCCGCCGTCTCGGCCGGCCTGACGCCGCTGCGACCCTGGGCCGACGCTTTGGCCGCGGCATTGACCGTCTGACTGGCCGGATGACCCTGCCGATACCCTCGACGCCGTGAGCGACGAACTGGCAGTGGTGACGGTGACGTATTCACCTGGTCCCCACCTGGGCCGATTCCTCGCCACGCTGGCGCATGCCACCGAACGTCCGGTGACCGTGATCATGGCTGACAACGGGTCGACCGACGGAAGTCCTGAGGAAGCGCTCGAGCGATTCCCGAACACCCGGTTGCTGCGCACCGGCGGAAACCTCGGCTACGGCTCCGCGGTCAATCGCGCCGTCGCCGAACTCCGCAGGGACTCGGTGGACCTCGACCTCTTCGTCGTCGCCAACCCCGACGTGCAGTGGGGCCCGGGCAGCATCGACGCGATGCTCGAGGCCGCAGGCCGGTGGCCGAAGGCGGCGTCCTTCGGGCCGTTGATCCGCGACCCCGACGGCTCGGTGTATCCGTCGGCGCGGCACCAACCGAGCATCATTCGCGGCGGCATGCACGCGGTCGTCGGGCCGCTCTGGCCGACGAACCCGTGGACTGCCGCCTACCGACAGGACCGGCAGACGCCCAGCGAACGCGCGGTCGGGTGGCTTTCCGGTTCATGCCTGTTGCTGCGCGGTGCCGCCTACGATGAGGTCGGCGGCTTCGACGAGCGCTATTTCATGTATATGGAAGACGTGGACCTGGGAGATCGGCTCAACAGGGCCGGCTGGCAGAACGTCTATGTGCCCACCGCGGAGGTTTTGCACGACAAGGGGCATTCCACTGGTCGGGACCCCGCCCGCAACTTGGCCGCACACCATCGCAGCACCTACACTTTTCTCGCGGATCGCTACAACAGGCCGTGGCAGGCGCCGCTGAGGTGGACGATGAGAGGCGCGCTGGCGGCACGGTCGCAGATGGTGGTCAGGCGCAGTCGGAGAGGCAAAGGACAGGTCTAGCGTGGCGGATTCCATGGACCCCCGTGGCGTGGACGCCGTCATCCTCGTCGGCGGGCAGGGCACCCGGCTGCGGCCGCTGACGCTCTCTGCGCCCAAACCGATGCTTCCCACGGCGGGGCTGCCGTTCCTGACCCACCTGCTGTCGCGGATCGCGGCGGCCGGGATCGAGCACGTCATCCTCGGCACGTCCTACAAGGCGGGCGTGTTCGAGTCCGAGTTCGGCGACGGGTCGAAGCTCGGTCTGCAGATCGAGTACGTGGTCGAGGAGGAGCCGCTGGGCACGGGCGGCGGAATCGCGAACGTCGCGCACAAGCTGCGTCACGACACGGCGATGGTGTTCAACGGCGACGTGCTGTCGGGCGCCGACCTCGGTGCCCTGCTCACCACCCATCGCGACCACGGCGCCGACGTCACCCTGCACCTGGTCCGCGTCGGTGATCCGCGCGCGTTCGGCTGCGTGCCCACCGATGCCGACGGCGTGGTCACCGCATTCCTGGAGAAGACGGAGGACCCGCCGACCGATCAGGTCAACGCCGGGTGCTACGTGTTCAAGCGCGAGGTGATCGACGGTCTGCCCAAGGGCAGAGCGCTGTCGGTCGAGCGCGAGGTGTTCCCGCAACTGCTGGCCGACGGCCGCAAGGTGTGCGGACACGTCGACGCCTCGTACTGGCGCGACATGGGGACGCCGGAGGATTTCGTCCGCGGGTCCTCGGATCTTGTTCGCGGCATTGCACCGTCGCCCGCTTTGCACGGCCACCGCGGTGAGTCCCTCGTCCACGACGGCGCCGCGGTCGCGCCCGGGGCGCTGCTGATCGGTGGCACCGTCGTCGGCCGGGGCGCCGAAATCGGGCCCGGCGCAAGGCTTGACGGCGCGGTGATCTTCGACGGGGTGCGCGTCGAGGCGGGTTCGGTGGTCGAACGGTCCATCATCGGGTTCGGCGCCCGCATCGGTCCGCGCGCGTTGATCCGTGACGGGGTGATCGGCGACGGCGCGGACATCGGCGCCCGATGTGAGCTGCTGCGCGGCGCCCGCGTCTGGCCCGGGGTCGCCATCCCCGACGGCGGCATCCGCTACTCGACCGACGTCTGACGTCGTTTCAGCGTGACGATGGTGACGTCGTCGTCGGTGTCACCGGTCCCCATCGCGGTCGCGATGGCCGTCGCCGTCGCATCGCCGTCGCGGTCGAGCAGGTCACGGAGTCGGTGGAGCCCGTCGTCGATCGACGCCCGGCGACGCTCCACGAGTCCGTCGGAGAACAGCACCATCCCCACCCCCGGTTCGATGGTGAACGTGCTTGCCTTGTAGGTCATGTCGCGAACGCCGAGCGGCGGTGACAAGGCGATCGGAGCCTGGACCGTCGAAGATGTCGCGGACGTCAGGTACGGCATCAGGTGACCCGCGGAGGCCGCCTCGACGTGACCTGATCCGAGGTCGACCCGCGCGACGATCGCGGTGGCGAACGCTCGTCGCAGCATGTGCACGCAGAAGTCGTTGAGCTGGTCGAGCGCTTGCGCGGGGGTGGCGCCCGCGAACAGCTGGGCGCGCAGTGCATTGCGGATCTGCGCCATCCTGCCCGCGGCCGTCAGCCCGTGCCCCGCGACGTCGCCGATGAGAACGATCAGCCTGCCGTCGCGGAGTTCGAAGGCGTCATACCAGTCGCCACCCACCCGGCCGCCTGCCGCCGGCTCGTAGTGCGCAGAGAGCGCCCAGCCGTCGAGCAGGGGGATCGATTCGGGCAGAAGGCTGCGCTGCACGGTCTCCGCCATGCGCAGCGCACCCCGGGTCCGCCGGTAGAGCGACTCGACAAGGCTGCGTCGGAGTGCTTCTGCCGCTTCGGTTTCCACCGGTTCCCACGGAGGGCTGCAACCCCGCGTGACCTCGCGCCAGCGGTCGAACGACTTGCGCGGGCTGATCCTGACGTCATCGCCCTCGGCTACGGCTATCGCCTTGTTGTGCGGGTCGCCGCCCCAGTCGACGGACCGCACCACCTCGCGCCGGAACCACACCGCGCACTGGCCGTCGGGGAGGTTGAGGGCGAGCGCGCCTGCCGCGGCGGCCGCGTCGCCGTCGAGTTCTCCGATGTCGCGGCGCAGGCAGTCGCTGTAGGCGATCTCCTCGTCTGCGTCGCGCGCCCAGGCCATCACCGCGGACACGACGTCCGGCGGCGGGACGTCCCCGCGGGCTCTGCGATCACCCTGCAGATCGACGACGACGCCGTCGGCGGGCAGGAGGTCCAGTAGATCCGGCGCGCCGAGCAGCGCCGACGCCAGCGACTCAGTCTCGTCGAGGGTGGCCGCGGTGAGCTTGTTCAGCACCGCCTGAGACGCCAGCCGCACGCGCAGCTCCTCGGCCTCGGCATAGTCGACCAGCCGCAGCGACAGAGTCGACCCGAGGAACTCGGCCGCCGCCCGCACGCCGTACGGCGGCAGGTGCGCCCTGTCGTAGTGGTGGCAGGCGATCAGACCCCACAGCCGACCGTGTCGAAGCAGCGAAATGGACATGGACGCGCGCACGCCCATGTTCTGCAGGTACTCGATGTGAATGGGCGAGACGCTGCGCAGCGTCGAGTGCGTGAGGTCGAGCGGCGCGCCGCCGGCCGGATCGGTTGCGGGAACCAGCGGAACGGGCGTATAGGCGACGTCATCGATCAGCCGCAGCCAGTTCTTCTCGTACATCGCGCGCGCTTGGGCTGGGATGTCGGAGGCCGGATAGTGCAGTCCGAGAAGTGAATTGAGGTCGTCGCGCTTGCATTCGGCGACGACCTCGCCGTTGTAGTCCCGGTCGTATCTGTACACCATGACGCGGTCGAAGCCGGTCAGCTCGCGGACCGCCTTGGCGGCGGTGTCGTACAACGCCTCCAGCGTCGACGCCCGGTTCAGGTCCTCGACCGACAGGCGAACGGCCTGGTAGGTGTTCGGGAACGAGAACGGTCGCTCGCCGTAAGCGATCTCGAGCTCGACGACGAGTGATCCACCGGGCGCGCGGTGCAGGATGGCGTCGAATATCTCGGTAGCCCCGCCGACGTCGATTGCGAGCTCGATCGGGTTGCGCTGGTGGAGGTCGCCGAAGGTCGAGGCCGCCTTGCGCAGCCGCGCGGCCTGCTCATCGCCGACCAGCCCCCCGAGATAGGAGCCCAGGACGGATTCGACTGGCCGCCCGAGCAGGTCCCCGGTGTTCGCGCTGACCTGACGCACCGTGAAATCGGGTTCGTCCACCACCGCGAGCACGCCCCTCGGCTGAATGCTGCCGGGGATGTGGATCGGCTCGCGGGCGCAGTTGTCGAGGTCGATGGGTGTGCCGACGGGGACGAAGCCGTCGGGCGACCCGCCACCCGCAACATCCGGTGGCGGGTTGGTCACTGCCCCGTCGTCGTCGGTCATGTGGTCAGGTGTCGATCCTCGAGTCGTCCGGCGGGGCGCAGACAGCACTGATGCCCTCGCGAAGGTGGGACACACGACGAAGCAGGATTCGGCCATGGCGAACGCGCTGCACCGTGCGCTGATCGCGTCGGTCGGCCAGGATGCGCCGACGACCGCGACCGAAGGACTGTGTCCTCAATCCTGCAGGGACTGTACTCCGAGAGCATGTCGGTCGTGCCCGGCTCGCCATCATCCTGCGTCAGATGGTTTTGCCGCAGGTGGGGGCTATCATCGTCGAATGCTCTCTGGGGCGGTGCCGTGTCGGCACTGAGGTGCGTCCGTGGCTGAGGCCGGCGACGGGGGAGCCGCTGCACGACGTCAGGAATCCGAGTGGCGTATCGCGGCGGCCATCCGGGCGGTCGGGGCGATGTCCGATCGGCTGGGCCGAATCTTCGCCCGCACGAACGGAGTCACGAACAACGAACTGCTCGCGCTGCGACACGTCATCGTCAGCGAGCACGAGGGTCGCCCCCTGTCGTCCGGCGAGTTGGGCCGCAGGCTCGATCTGTCCTCGTCGGCGACCACGTATCTGGTCGACCACCTGATGGCCGCGGGACATGTGCGTCGCGACGAGGACCAGGCCGACCGGCGCCGGGTGATCCTGCGGTATTCCGAGCACGGTCGTTCCGTCGCGGAAGCCTTCTTCGGCCCCCTGGGTGTCCACACCCACGCCGCTCTGCGCGATCTGCCCGACGCCGATCTCGACGCGGCGGAGCGGGTGTTGAACGCCGTGCACGGCGCGATGGCCCACTATCACGATGAGTTGACGACGCCCGAGAAGCGCTGAGACCTGTCGTCCGCGCTGGTCGCGGAATAATTGACGGGACGTCATTCTATCGTCACTTGTTTCGAAGAGCCGAAAATTCCCAAATCTGGAACGATCGGTTTGGTGGCTGAGACTTCCTCCTCCCG
>DATEIG010000266.1:0-7033 GCA_035279185.1 Mycobacterium sp. | reverse complement strand
TCTGGAGCTACCGGTCGCTGCGCGAACTCGGCGTCCGCACGCCCGGCCGCCTGGACTGGGCGGGCATCCTGACGTTCGGCCTCGGGCTCACCGTCCTGCTGACCGGCATCACCTACGGCATCCAGCCCTACGGCGGGTCGAGCACCGGGTGGACCAGCCCGTGGGTGCTCGGCGCGATCGCGTTCGGCCTTCTGCTGTTGGTGGCGTTCTGCCTCATCGAGCTGCGGGTCAGCGATCCGATGGTCGACGTGCGGCTGTTCCGCTCGGCGTCGTTCGGCATGGGCAACCTGGCCGGCTTGATGTCGTCGATGGGCCGCGGTGGTCTGCAATTCATGCTCATCATCTGGCTGCAGGGCATCTGGCTTCCGCTGCACGGCTATTCGTTCGAGTCGACCCCGCTGTGGGCGGGCATCTACATGCTCCCGATGACCGTCGGCTTCCTGGTCGCGGGACCCCTCGCCGGTTCGCTGTCCGACCGCTTCGGCGCGCGTCCGTTCACCGTCGGCGGCATGCTGCTGATGGCGGTGACTTTCGTTGCGCTGGTGATGATTCCGGTCAACTTCGACTACTGGCTGTTCGCGGTGCTGGTGTTCTTCAACGGCCTCGGCGGCGGCATCTTCACCGCGCCCAACACCGCGGCGATCATGTCCAGCGTGCCGCCCGCGCAGCGCGGGGCCGCCTCGGGCGTGCGCGCGACGTTCTTCAACGCGGGCTCGTCGCTGTCGATCGGCGTGTTCTTCTCGCTGATGATCGTCGGGCTGGCTCACACGCTGCCGTCAGCGCTGAGCAGCGGTCTGCAGGCGCAGGGCGTGTCGGCAACCGTGGCGCAGGACGTCGCGGGGACCCCGCCGGTCGGCAGCCTGTTCGCCGCGTTCCTCGGCTACAACCCGATCGCCGAACTGTTGGAGCCGTACCACGCCTTGCAGCAGCCGGGCGTGAACACCGATGTGCTGACGGGTAAGACGTTCTTCCCGGACCTGATCACCCAGCCGTTTCACAGCGGGCTCTCAGTGGTGTTCATCGCGGCTGCCGTGATGATGCTGATCGGCGCGGCGGCGTCGGTGTTCAACCCCGGTCGGTACGGCGCCGAGGACACCGACGAGTGATGCATCCAAAGCCAAAAGAGTAGGGAAACACCCGATTCCTCGCTTGTGACGTTGCTCCTACCGTGTAGACACGACGGCGCGGGCAGTCCTTCGGAGTCAGTCGCAGCTTCGGCCGGCTCCGATAGTGAGAGGAGATCGATTGTGTTGATGAGGAATTCGAGCAGATGTGTGGCGGCTGCTGCGGTGTTCGCCGGCGCCGCTCTCGGGCTCGCGGCGAACGCCTCGGCGGACACGCTGGCAGACCAGTACGTCGAAGTGCCGCAGTGTCAGCCGAACACGTCACAGAGTTGCCCGCAGATGCCCGAGGTCAACTTCAACCTCCCGAGCGGAGCCACGGTGCAAGCGTCCTTCACCGCCAACGCGAATCACTGTTCGGACATCCAGGTCCGATTCCTGAAGAACACCAAGAGCATGGGCTTCTATCCCGCCAGCGACTGGTTGCAAGCCGGTCCGGGTCAGACGGTGACGAGCCCGACCTTCTCGGACCTTGCGACCGGCGCCCTGAAGATCCAGGCGCAGGGAGTTCCCGGGGGCTGCAACACCGGCCACCTCGATGCGTGGGGCGGCACCGTGCACGTCGAATCCTTGGGCGTACCCCTCGACGCGCCGAAGCCGCCGCAGATCATCCCGAATCTGGACGATCTCTTCGGCGGCGGCCCTAACTGAGGTCGACGAGTACCGGCGCGTGATCGCTGGGTGATTTGCCCTTGCGCTCCTCGCGCACGATTTCGGCATGCGTCACCCGGGCGGCCAGCGCAGGCGACCCGAGGATGAAGTCGATACGCATACCGCGGTTCTTAGGGAAGCGCAGCTGGGTGTAGTCCCAGTAGGTGTACACCGCGGGGCCGGGCGTGAAAGGCCGCACCACATCGGTGAACTGCGCGTCGACGATCGCGTTGAAAGCCGCCCGCTCCGGCGCGGTCACGTGGGTGCTGCCCTGGTAGGCCTCTACGCTCCAGACGTCCTCGTCGGTGGGTGCGATGTTCCAGTCGCCGGTCAGTGCGATCGGTGCGTCCGGGTTGTCGGCCAGCCAGCCCTGCGCTGTATTCCTCAGCGCCGCAAGCCATGCGAGCTTGTAGCCGTAATGCGGCGAGTCGATGATGCGCCCGTTGGGAATGTAGAGGCTCCACACCCGCACGCCGTTACACGTCGCGCCGAGCGCCCGCGCCTCCGCCGCCTCTTCCACGGTGCCGCCTTTGCTCCTCGCGTCCGCAGAAGGGCGGTCGCTCCAGGTCGGCTGGTCCTCGAACCCGACCTGCACATCGTCGATGCCGACCCGCGACGCGATCGCCACCCCGTTCCACTGGTTGAAGCCGCAGTGCACGACGTCGTAGCCGATGGCGGCGAACGGCATCGTGGGGAACTGCTCGTCGCTGCACTTGGTCTCCTGCATCGCGAGCACGTCGACGTCGGCGCGTTCCAGCCAATCGGTGACGCGGTCGACGCGGGCCCGGATCGAGTTGACGTTCCACGTGGCCAGCCGCATGGCTACAGGCTACGGATCCATACCGCTCCTCACGTGCGCAGCGTCGACATACCGCTCGCGGTGCTGCGCAGTGAACCCCAACTCCTGATACAGCCTGATCGCGGGCGCGTTGTCGACGAGAACCTGCACGTAGCAGTGCTCGGCACCCTGCCCGCCCGCCCAGTCGAGCAGCGCCGCGCACAGCGCGCGGGCGTGCCCCTCGCGCCTGCGGTCGTTCGCGACACGCACCGCCGACAAGCCGGCCCATCGAATGCCGTTGTGCGCGGGGGTGACCGCGGCGCGACCGACCGCGGCGTCGTCGCGCGTCGCGAACACCACGACACCGTCGACGACGGCTGACAACACCTCGACGGGAACGTCGCGTTCGTAGAGTCGCAGCCACGTCGCGTCGGGCAGCGGCGAGAGCGTCGTCGTCGCGTCGGGTTCGCCCGCGGGCAGGTCGCGCACCATCACGATGGTCTCCAGATGCGGCTCGTACGTTCCGCGCAGCCGCAACAGCCGGTCGGGCACGGCGAGCCACGGCGTCTGACCGCGTTCGGCATACCAGTCGACGATCGCGGGCACGGCGGCCACGCTCGCCTCCATCCCAAGCGGCACAGCGGAATTCGCGCGGTGGGTGTAACCGTTGGCGCCGCGCAGCAGCCAGCCGTCGATCCATTGCTGTTCGACACCCGGCCATGCCAGCGCGGCCGCGTGCTCCATCGCCCGTATCTGCGACGTCTTCACAGGGACGTCGGTCAACGCCCGCGCTGTGACGATGTCGTCGGCCGAGAACTCGACCACATCACCGGTCTTGGTTTCGACGCGCACGACGGGACCGGTCTCGAGCAGGTGCCCGACGACGTCGGTGAGAGGCGGTACCGAACCCTGCGGACGCCGGTAGCGGACGCTGACCCGCGTGCCCACCGCGGGCAGGGCCACCATGTCAGTGCCCGAACGGGTCGGGATCCTCGCCGGGCATCCAGGTCAGGCCGGGCACGCCCCAGCCGTGCGATTTCACCGCTCTCTTCGCACTGCGCGCGTGCCGACCCACCAGGCGGTCCAGATAGAGGAAACCGTCGAGATGTCCGGTCTCGTGCTGCAGCATGCGGGCGAACAACCCTGTGCCCTCCAGCGTGATCGGTGTGCCGTCGGCGTCCAACCCGGTCACCCGCGCCCAGTCGGCGCGACCGGTCGGGAACGACTCACCGGGCACCGAGAGGCAGCCTTCGTCGTCGTCGTCGGGATCCGGCATCGTCTCGGGCACCTCGGAGGTCTCCAGCACCGGGTTGACGATGACACCGCGTCTGCGGGCGCTCTTGCCTCGGTCCTCCGCGCAGTCGTAGACGAAGACCCGCTGCGATACGCCGATCTGGTTGGCGGCCAGCCCAACCCCGTACGCGGCGTCCATCGTGTCGTACAGGTTCGTGATCAGATCGGCGAGATCGGCCGGCAGCGAACCGTCGTCGGCGACGGGCACCGGAGTGGTCGCGGTGTGCAAGACGGGATCTCCGACGATTCGGATGGGAACGACTGCCACGGTTGGCAAGCTTAAGTGAGCCGACTCGCCCAGTTGGCTGACGGCCCACGTAGCGATGCCGTGGTTGAATGATCGCCGTATCGCTAGCGAGGTTTAGTGCACCGAAAGGGTCCAGGAGCAACATGGACGGCGCCATGGCGCGGACTGAGCAATCCGGAGACGACTCCGAGCTCACTGACGGGCTGACCCGCCGCGAACACGACATTCTGGCCTTCGAACGTCAGTGGTGGAAATACGCGGGCGCCAAGGAAGACGCCATCAAGGAGCTGTTCTCGATGTCGGCGACCCGCTACTACCAGGTGCTCAACGCGCTTGTGGACCGGCCCGAGGCGCTGGCGGCCGATCCGATGCTGGTCAAGCGGTTGCGGCGGCTGCGCGCGAGCAGGCAGAAGGCGCGGGCGGCGCGCCGTCTCGGCTTCGAGGTGACCTGAGCCTTTTGCGGGTCCCACCCGCCTCGCCGATACAGTGGGCCCAATGAGCGAGCGCCATACCGATTCCTCCGGGCTGCCCCTGCGCGCCATGGTGATGGTGCTGTTGTTCCTCGGCGTCGTGTTCCTGCTGGTCGGATTCCAGGCGATGGGCGGGGGAGACGACTCGAGCACCGACGACTCACCGGTCGCGGCCAGCACCACCTCGACACCGTCGCCGACGTCGTCGCAGCCGCCGCCGCCCGCCGAGAAGGCCGAGGTTCGGGTCTACAACACCTCCGAGACCGCGGGGGCCGCCGAGAACACGGCCAATCAGCTGCGTGAGGCGGGCTGGAATGTCACCGAGACCGGCAACCTGACCATCGAGGGGTTGACGGCGACGACCGTCTACTTCAGCGATGCCCCCGGCGAGCGGGCGTCGGCGGACGAGGTCGGCCAACTGCTGCAGGCGCCGGTCGAGCCAAGGGCACCCGAACTGGCCGAGCAACCACCGGGCGTCGTCGTGGCGGTGACGGGATAGGCTGCACGGCATGCTTCCCACGCGTGCGCAGACGCTGACCGTAGCCGCCCTGTTCGCCATTCCCGCACTCGCGACGAGTGCCTGCACCCCCAGCGAGCCGGTTGCCTCGCAACCCGGCACCACCCCGTCGGTGTGGACCGGATCGCCTGCGCCCGCCACGCAGGCAGAGGGTGCAGAGGGTGAAGCCGAGGGCCAGGCGGCGCCGTCTGGCGAGAAGCTGACCGCTGAGCTGAAGAATCCCAGCGGCGCCACCGTGGCCACCGCCGACTTCGCGTTCTCCAGCGGCTATGTCACCGTCACGGTCAAGACGACGGGCTCGGGCCAGCTCGCGCCGGGCTTCCACGGACTGCACGTCCACTCGGTGGGCAAGTGCGAGGCGAGTTCCGTTGCGCCGACCGGCGGAGAACCGGGCGACTTCAACTCCGCCGGAGGCCACTTCCAGGTGCCGGGCCACAGCGGACATCCGGCCAGCGGTGACCTCACCTCTCTTCAGGTTCGTGAGGACGGCACCGCGGAGTTGGTGACGACGACCGACGCGTTCACCGCCGAGGATCTCCAGGCGGGCGCGAAGACGTCGATCATCATCCACGAGAAGGCCGACAACTTCGCCAACATCCCGCCGGAGCGCTACCAGCAGACCAACGGCACCCCGCCCCCTGACCAGACGACGCTCGCCACCGGCGATGCCGGAAAGCGGGTCGCGTGCGGTGTTATCGGCACCGGTTAGCAGTCGCATCGATTTCGCCGGGTCACCCCGGCCGACCGTTGGCGTCGAATGGGAGTTCGCGCTCGTCGACGCCGAGACCCGCGACCTGAGCAACGAGGCCGCCGCGGTGATCGCCGAGATCGGCGAAAACCCGCGCGTGCACAAGGAATTGCTGCGCAACACCGTCGAGGTCGTCACCGGCATCTGTGACAACGCCGGACAGGCCATGGAGGATCTGCGGACCACGCTGCTGCCCGCGAGGGAGGTCGTCCACAACCGCGGCATGGAGTTGTTCTGCGCGGGCACCCACCCGTTCGCGAAGTGGTCCGCCCAGAAGCTCACCGACGCACCGAGATACGCCGAGCTGATCAAGCGCACGCAGTGGTGGGGTCGCCAGATGCTGATCTGGGGCGTGCACGTGCACGTCGGCGTCTCGTCGGCGCAGAAGGTGATGCCGATCGTCACCTCGTTGCTCAACCACTATCCGCATCTGCTCGCGCTGTCCTCGTCGTCGCCCTACTGGGACGGTGAGGACACCGGGTATGCGAGCAACCGCGCGATGATGTTCCAGCAGCTGCCGACCGCGGGCCTGCCGTTCCACTTCCAGACTTGGGCGCAGTGGGAGGGCTTCGTTCACGACCAGAAGAAGACCGGCATCATCGACCACATGAACGAGATCCGTTGGGACATCCGACCTTCCCCGCATCTCGGGACGGTGGAGGTGCGGATCTTCGACGGTGTCTCCAACCTGCGTGAGCTCGGCGCGCTGACCGCGCTGACGCACTGCCTCGTCGTCGATCTCGATCGCAAGCTCGAGGCCGGCGAACAGCTGCCGACGATGCCGCCGTGGCATGTGCAGGAGAACAAGTGGCGCGCGGCGCGCTACGGGCTCGACGCGGTGATCATCCTCGACGCCGACAGCAATGAGCGACTTGTCACCGAAGACCTCGACGAGCTGCTGAACCGGCTCGAACCCGTGGCGAAGTCGTTGGACTGCGCCGGCGAACTCGCCGACGTCGCCGAGATCTACCGGCACGGGGCGTCCTACCAACGGCAGCGGCGCGTCGCCGAGGACAACGACGGCGACCTGCGCGCCGTCGTCGACGCTCTGATCGGCGAACTGGACATCTGACCGTGGCGACCATCCCGATGTTCCCGCTCGAGCGTGCGATGCTGCCGGGCGAAGAGCTCCCGCTGCGGATCTTCGAGCCGCGCTACTCCGAACTGGTCGCCGACTGCCTGGCGATGGACGACCCGGCGTTCGGGGT